>CAIQEX010000238.1 GCA_903870955.1 uncultured beta proteobacterium | reverse complement strand
CACCCTGGTTACCGTTCGAGTGGATTGTGGCTATCCGCTTCCTGCGCGAAGGCCGCCTGCAGACCTTGTTCATCATTGCCGGCGTGGCTATTGGCGTCGGCGTGATTGTGTTCATGTCTGCGTTGCTAGCCGGTTTGCAAAGCAATTTCATCCGCCGCGTCTTGTCGACGCAGGCGCACATCCAGTTATTGCAACCTCAGCAGGTGACACGGGCACTGCGTGGCGGCAATGATGCGCCGCCAGGGCAGGTGCAGGGCGCCATCATTCAGCCGCCCTTGCAACAGTCCAAGTCCATTGACCAGTGGCAGGCCGTGATGGCCCAAGTCCGGGCCATGGCCGGAGTCAAGGTGGTCACGCCCGTGGTCAGCGGACCGGCGCTGGTGCTGCGCGGCAACGCCACCAAGGCGGTGACCGTCTCCGGGATTGAGCCGCAGACTTATTTTCAGATAGTCGACTTCAGCGACAAGATGGTGCGCGGCAACACGCGCTTGAGCGGCTCCGATGTGCTGATAGGCACCGACCTCAGCAGCGACATGGGCGTTGATGTAGGCGACAAACTGCACATCACCGCAGCCAATGGGGCTAGCAGCGTGCTCACCATCACCGGCGTTTTCGACCTGGGCAACCGGGGCGCCAACCAGCGCAGTACCTTTACCAGCTTGCGTGTGGCACAAAGTCTTTTGAATATGCCGGGCGGCGTGAGTAGTCTGGAGGTCACCGTGCACGACATCTATGCCGCCGAGACCATGGCCCAGCGCATTGCTGCAGACACCGGCGTGCAGGCCGATAGCTGGATCAAGAACAGCGCGCAGTTTTTTGCAGCCGTGAGTGCCCAGACCACGGCCAACACCGCCATCCGCTTCTTTGTCGGGCTGTCGGTGGCCTTCGGCATTGCCAGTGTGCTGGTGGTGTCGGTGGTGCAGCGCTCGCGCGAGATCGGCATTCTGCGCGCCATGGGCATATCGCGCGGGCAGATATTGCGGCTATTTTTGTTGCAGGGTGGGCTGCTGGCCTTCGGCGGTGCACTGGTGGGCTGTGGCATTGGCGCCGTGGCCTTGAGTCTGTGGCAACAGTTCGCCCGCAATCCGGACGGCACACCGCTGTTTCCGTTGGAGTTTGACGCCAATCTTTTCGCGTTGGCGCTGGTGCTCGCCACGTTGACGGGTCTGCTGGCGGCCTTTGCGCCGGCCCGGCGTGCCGCACGACTGGACCCGGTGGTGGCTATCCGTGGCTAATGAAACCATTGTTCAGCTCCAGGCTGTTCGCAAAGCATTCAACCCGGGCACACCCTTGGAAACCGAGGTGCTGCACGGCATTGATCTGACGCTGCTGCGGGGCGACTTTTGTGCCGTCGTCGGGCCCTCGGGTTCGGGCAAGAGCACCTTGCTGAATATCGTTGGCCTCCTGGACCGGCCCACGTCAGGCAGTCTGTTGATTGCGGGCGCCGAAACCACCACTTTGGATGATGCGGCCCTGACCCGCCTGCGTGGTCACACCATCGGCTTTGTGTTTCAGTACCACCACCTGATCACGGCATTTACAGCCCTTGAGAACGTGATGATTCCCATGCTGGGCGCGGCAGGTTTCCCGAATGCGCAGATGCGCGAGCGCGCCGCACAACTGATTGACAGCGTGGGCCTCACGCCCTGGAAAGACAACCTGGCCGGCAATATGAGTGGTGGCCAACAGCAGCGCGTAGCCATTGCCCGTGCCCTGGCCATGAACCCGTCCGTCTTACTGGCCGACGAGCCCACCGGAAATTTGGACACCAAGAGCGCCGATGCGGTGTTCACGCTGCTGCGTAAAGTGAACCAGGACCACGGCACCACCGTGCTCTTTGTCACCCACAACCCCGACTTGGCGGGCCGCTGCGACAAGACGATCCAGGTGATCGATGGTCTCGTCTTGGGTTAATTTCGTCGAAAAAGTGAGGGGTCTGACGGCCTTGGGACATTGGCTTTGCATTTGGCAAAGTCGCCTTACTGAGTGACAAATTGGTCACAAAGGATCTGTATGCTGCGCGCTAACTTAGCACAACCGGTCTACCTTCCCGTCCAACATGAAACGCCACAAGTCCGCCGTCTCGCAGCAGAAGTTTGCATCTGCAGAAGTCGCCAAACGGGCGGTCGCCGGGCCCATTGACCCGGTACCCGAACCCCAACGCCAGCCACTGATTGCCCTGTTCAATGCACGGCGTTATGGCGAGATGGAAGCCCAGGCTCAGTTATTGATCCAAAAATACCCCGATTCAGGCTTTGCCTGGCAGGGTTTGAGCGCGAGCCAGTCCATGCAAGGCAAGCCCAACCTGCCCGCCTTGGAAAAGGCCGCCGAATTGCTGTCGCAAGACCTTGAGGCGCAAGCCAACCTGGGCAATGCCCTGATGCAACTCGGGCGCTTCGAAGAGGCCATTGCGCGCTTTGGCGTGGCATTGCAGATCAACCCGGGGCATGCCAACACGCACAACAACCTAGGCATTGCACTGACTACGCATGGACGCTTGGAAGAAGGTGTTTTGAGCTTTCGTCGTGCGCTGCAATGCAACCCCAGCCACATCCCTGCACATTACAACCTGGGCAATGCGTTGATGACGCTCGGGCAACCGTTGGATGCGCTGGCAAGCTATCAATGCGTGTTGCAGCTCAAACCGGATCATGCCAACGCGCACGCAAAAATGGGCGATACCCTGAAGGGACTAGGCCGGCGGGAGGATGCGGTAGCCAGTTATTTGATGGCGCTGCAGTTCAATCCCGCGGCCGTGGATGTCTGTAACAACCTCGGTAATACGCTGTTGGACCTGCGTTGCGCGGAGGATGCGGTGGCAATCTATCACCGTGCGCTGGAAATCAATCCAGAAGATGCGGATGCGCATGCCAATCTGGGCGTTGGGCTGCGCCAACTAGGCCTCCTGGACGAGGCCGTCGCGAGCTATCAACGCGCGCTGGAACTGAGGCCGCACTATGCCGAGGCCCATAACAATTTGGGCAATGCCTTGCAGGAACTCGGGCGTTTCGATGATGCGGTGGTCAGCTACCGACGGGCAATCGGGATCAAACCCGATTACGCCGAGGTGCATAACAACCTCGGCAACGCCCTGAAGCTACTGGGACGTCTGGAAGATGCCGTGGCGAGTTATCGGCAGGCGTTGCAGATCAACCCCGATTTGGCCTATGCACAAAGTAATCTGATATTTGCCCACAACTACCTTGCCGACTTGCCTGCGGGCGCACTGTTGTCGCAGGCGCTTCGCTACGGCGAATGGGTGGCACGGCGTGCCAGCCCTTTCCACCATTGGAGCAATCTACCCGACCCGAGCAGGTGCCTGCGTGTGGGCCTGGTATCCGGAGACTTGCGCAACCATGTGGTGAGCTATTTTCTGGAGGGCGTGATTGCGGTGCTGGCAAAGGAAGCGTCAGAACGCATCGAATGGGTCGCCTATTCCAACCATTCCGGCTTTGACGCCGTGAGCGAACGGATCAAGGCCAGTTGCCACGGTTGGTGCGTGGTCGCAGGGCTCCCGGACGCTGAACTGGCCGGGCGCATACGGGAAGACCGTATCGACATACTGATCGATCTTTCGGGGCATACGGCGTACAACCGCCTGCCGGTATTCGCGCGCAAACCGGCTCCGGTGCAGGTCAGCTGGCTGGGTTATTTCGCAACCACTGGCGTGGCCCAGATGGACTACCTGGTTGCCGACCCATGGACGCTACCACCCAGCGAGGAAGCCCACTTCAGCGAAAAGATCTGGCGTCTGCCAGAAACCCGCTTGTGCTTTACGCCGCCCGATGTAGTGGTGTCGGTTTCTGCGTTGCCGGCGCTCGCCACTGGACAGGTCACCTTTGGTTGCTTTAACAATTTGACCAAGATGAACGATGCTGTCGTGGCGCTGTGGGCGCAGATACTCGGCGCGGTGGCGGGAAGTCGCCTGTTTCTCAAAGCCAAGCAACTCAGTGAACCATCGGTTCGACAAAGTGTGCTGGACCGCTTTGCAGCGCATGAAATCCAGAAAGAGCGTTTGATTCTGGAGGGAGAAAGTTCGCGCCAAGCGTATTTTGAGGCACACCATCGGGTTGATATCGTCCTCGACCCTTTTCCGTTTACTGGCGGCACCACGACGGCAGAAAGTCTATGGATGGGGGTGGCAGTTTTGACCCTGGCTGGCGCGCATTTCGTTTCCAGACAAGGCGTGGGCCTTTTGACAAACGCCGGACTCCCGGATTGGATCGCCCTCGATGTCGACGACTACCTTGCGCGAGCAGTTCGGTATGCCAACGATCTGGAGCGCTTGGCGCAGCTTCGCAGCGGGTTGCGGCAACAAGTTTTGAACTCGCCGATTTTCGATGCCCAGCGCTTTGCCAAACATTTTGAAGGCGCACTGCGGGGCATGTGGATCCAGTGGTGTAGCACCCAGAACGGGGCCTCGAATCAACCTGACGGTGCCTGACGCGACCTGACGAATGGCGATGCATAGACCTGGCCAAGTTTTAGCGGCGTTCAAGCCATGCGTGGCAGTAGCCAGCGGTAGAACCATTGCTTGGCACCTTCCACCATCACCAGGTAGGAGCCCACTAGCAGCGCCAGCAAACCGAAGTAACTCAGAGGCAACGGCGCAAAGCCCAGGTAGGGTGCCAGCGGCGTAAATGGCAAGGCCATGGCGGCACACACCACCGCCAGCGAGCTGCCGATCAACCAGCGATTCGGT
>CAIQEX010000237.1 GCA_903870955.1 uncultured beta proteobacterium | reverse complement strand
GTGGCCATTGCCGGTTTTGATTATGAAGAAGCCTTGTTGCTATTGCAGGAAACTGCATAAAGCAAACCTCTATTCCTTGAGGCACTTGCGAATTCGCAACTTTTCAGCGAGTTGTACAAATATGAAAAATTCGTATTTATCAAATGCTTGAATATAGAAAATAAACTATTTGAATTTTCATTCAATACCGAACTTAACGGTCTTTTTATATGGGTTTTGCTATCTTTGTGATAGCATGAATGCAATCCGACAAGAGCTCAAATAGCTAGCTCTATCCAGCACAGTCTGCTGAGAGTCGCTCAATTAATAAGCCAAAGTATTTTCGGCTTTCAAAATACAGGTAGATGAGCTTAGGCAATTGAAGCCTACTCACGTCCAACAATAAATACAGGGACAGTTCAGTCGAACCATTTTGGAACTTTTTCCGAATCGGGACGTTCTATTTGTGTAAGAAAACGAAAGATTATTTTATGAAAAAACTCAATATCTTGGGTCTGGCAATTTCCGCAGCTTTGTGCATTCCTATGGCTGCTCAGGCATCTGATGGCACGATTACTTTTACGGGTGAACTGACCGATTCAACCTGTACTATCAATGGTGGCGCTGGCAAAGACTTTACAGTCGCATTGCCAAAAGTCAGTGTTGCTGATTTGGCCGCTGCTGGTAAGACTGCCGGTGCGACCAATTTCTCCATCAATGTAACGGCTTGCTCTGCATCGGTCGCAGGATACACGGCCTACTTTGAGGCAACTCCAAATGTCAACTTGGCTGACGGAAGGCTGATGAATACCACCACCGCTGGTGCAAAGTTTGTTGAAATTGAATTGCTCAATCAAGCCAATACAGCTGTTGCGATCAATCTTACTAAAGGAACGGGTTTGCAAGGCGTAACACCGGGCACCTTTACGAATCCAGCTGGTACTTCCAACTTCATCGCAAGGTACTACGCGACTGGAGTCTCTACCTCAGGTTTGGTGAATAGTTCGATCACTTATTCGTTGGTTTACAACTAAAAGTCGATCCGGGTTGCAGGGGGGCTGTTAAGGCTCCTCTGCTCTCAGAGCACAAATTAAAGTGAGCCATCGATATGTTTACTAGATGGTATTCCCCTCTACTATGTTCTGCGCTGGTATTTGGCGCTGCGCCTGCTTTTTCAGCGGACGGTACGGTAACGGTCAATGGAGAGGTTTTGCTGGAGACCTGCACCATCAATGGCGGAATTCCAAATTTCAATATTGCCTTGCCCAAGTTAGGCACTTCTGCGCTTACGGGCGTTGGCAGCACCGCGGGTGACACCCATTTTTCGATCGTGTTGACGAATTGTGTTGGCCCAGCGACGTTGGTGAATACCTACTTTGAAGCCGGACCAACGACCAATGCGGATGGTCGTCTGATCAATCAGAGCTCCAGCGCAGCACCAGTGGACGGTCAAATAAAGAACGCGGATGGCAGTATCGTGAATCTTGCGGGTTCGTACGGTTCGCAAAACACAGCGTCTACTTCCATTGTGAACCAAGGCTCTACGCAAAATTACACCATCGCTTACTACGCCAACGCAACGCCCGTAACAGCGGGTGGGTTCAACTCCTCAGTTGTCTACACCCTGGCTTACCAGTAGCTGCCTATCTTCAAATAGTCAGCAGAGTACGTCCCCTTTTTCGCGCCAATCAAATAAGAACAACTATGACCGCACGATCTCTTCTATTGACCTTCATTACCGGACTGGTGCTTTGCGCAAGCAGTATGGCCAGCGTGGTTATTACGGGCACACGGGTTGTATACCCTTTGAATGCAAAAGACGTTAGTGTCCGCCTGACCAATAACGGAAGCTTCCCCAGCTTGGTGCAAGCCTGGATTGATGATGGCAATGTCTCTGCAAGCCCGGAAACTATTTCCGTGCCTTTCATCCTGAGTCCGCCGATGTTTCGTATCGACCCAACGCATTCGCAGACCTTGCGTTTGGTCTATACCGGCGAGGGGAAGGCAGCGCGGGACCGTGAAACGGTGTACTGGCTCAACGTGTTGGAGATTCCACCCAAGCCCGATGCGTCGGCCGGCGAAAACAACCTGCAGTTTGCCGTGCGCAGCCGCATCAAGTTGTTCTTGCGTCCACCGGAGCTGACCGGTGACCCGGCGCTGGCTCCAGGTCTGCTCAATTGGCGGGTGGTTCGCGATGGACCATCGCTCAAGTTGGTTGCGTTTAATCCCACGCCCTTTTTTGTCTCGCTGGGTGAGGTGGCTTTGGCAAGTTTGACTGGCTCACTAGGTAACTCTATGTCGGGCATGGTCCCCCCATTGAGCGAGCAGACATTTGTATTTGAAGAGGCCTACAAGGAGGGCCAACCCGCCACTTCGGTGAAGTTCAAATATGTCAATGACTACGGTGCGTTTGTCGATGGCACGTCCGACCTCAAAGTGGCCCCTTGAGCCGACACGGATTCCATTGTGACCACTCCTCCATTTTCACGCGTCAATTCCATTCTTGTAGCGGAGATCATCGGGTGCCTGCTGCTCTGGAGTAGCTTCCCCGTTGCTGCACAGCAGAAGTCCGTCGATAAGTCTCAACTGGCACTGGATTCGTCCAGTGTGGCGTTGGACTTTAACGAGCAGTTCTTGATTCGAAGCCCTGGTGGCCCACGCGTGGACTTAAGTCGCTTCAATACGGGCAACTTGGTGTTGCCAGGCAATTACCGCGCTGACATTTATCTGAATGGCAATTGGCTGGCACGTGCCGATATTCTGATCAAGATGGACGGGCAAGGTTCTCAGGCATCTGCCTGCCTCAACAAGTCGATTGTCAATCGCCTGGGTATTGACCGCGCTGCGTTGAGTGCACAGGCGCGCAGCATGCTGGGTTTGAATCTGGCTAAAGAAGGCGCCGAGCCGACTGTTGCTGATGCACCGATCCCTTCATGCCTGTCACTGGATCAAATTATTGAAGGCGGTACCTCGCATTTTGAGGTTTCGGAGCAACGCCTGGATCTGACGGTGCCGCAGGCTTTGACCTCGCGGCGTGCCCGTGGCTATGTGGATCCGGAAAGCTGGGACTACGGCGTCAACGCAGCCCTGCTGAATTACCGCTTTAGCAACTACCAGACCCATGCCGACAGTGGGAGCGCATCGCAAAGCTACCTTGGGCTCAATACCGGTATTAACTTGGGCGGCTGGCAATTGCGCCATGACGGCAACCTGGTGGACAGCAATGGTTCTGGCTCAAGCAGCGGTACGACATACCAAAGTATCAACACCTATTTGCGGCATGACGTGGTGGACTTGCGCTCGTCCTTTGTGCTGGGCGATGCCTATACCGATGGTCAGCTCTTTGATAGCTACAGTCTGCAGGGTGTCACGCTAGCCAGTGACGACCGCATGTTGCCGGACTCGCTTCGGGGCTTTGCCCCCACCATTCGTGGTCAGGCCTTGTCGCAAGCAAACGTGCAAGTGAAGCAAAACGGCGTTTTGCTGTACGAGACCAGTGTGGCGCCCGGCCCCTTTGTGATCAATGACCTTTATCCCACGGGTTTCGGTGGCGACCTGGAAGTCACGGTGATCGAGGCCGATGGCAGTCGGCGTACCTCACAGGTGGCCTATTCGTCTACGCCACAACTGTTGCGCGAAGGGGGCTATCGCTACAGTCTTTCGGGCGGCAAGTACCGCCAATCCGTATCAGATATCAATGTGGCGCAGGGACAGGTTCAGTACGGGTTGAGCAATACGTTCACTGCTGAGGCTGGGTTTTCCGTCACCAAAGAATATCAGGCCTATTTGCTGGGCGGTGCCTTCAATACGCCCCTGGGCGCCGTGGCGCTTGATTACACCCATTCGCAGTTCAGTCCGCCAGGGCAACAGACGCGCAATGGTGATAGTTGGCGCGCAAGTTGGTCCAAACTATTTGAGCCCACCCGGACTAACTTCAGTTTGGCCGCCTATCGCTACTCGTCGGAAAACTTCTTCACCTTGCAAAATGCGGCCAGCGCGCTGGACCAGGTTGCAAATTCTACGTTTGGTGGTAGCGGTAGCCGGTTGCAAAGTGCACTCAGAGTTTCGGTGAACCAGAGCATGGGGCGTTGGGGTTCGCTCTACTTTTCGGGCAACAGCACCTCGTATTGGTCCTATGAAGGTCAAAGCACCAGCTACCAGATGGGCTATACGCAGCAGTTTGGCTCGGTGTCCGCATCTATGGGACTGACAAGGCAGGCCGCATCGAGTTTGCAGCAGGAAAATTCTCAGATTTTTGTCAGCCTCATCATTCCGCTGGACTCGCGCGCAAACCGAACCGGGTCAGTCAATGTTACGCAGCAGCACGACGACCTCCGTGGCGACAGCACGCAGGCTAGCTATTGGGGCAACTATGGTGATAACTATGAGTATGGCTATGGCCTGTTTGCCACCCACGCGGCAGCTAATGACACGGCTGGAGGGAATATAAGTTACCGCAGTAGCTATGGTCAGTTTGGATTGGGTGTTAGCAGCGGCAGCAACTTCAGCACCACGACGCTCAATGCAGAAGGTGGGTTGGTCCTGCACGCAGGCGGCATCACCGCTTCCAATACGCTGGGTGACACGGTCGGACTGGTCAAGGTGGAGGACGGTGAAGGCATCGAGGTGCAGGGCAATCAAGGTGCACCTGTGAATGGCAGTGGCTATTCGGTTGTACGGTACTTGACGCCCTATTCTGCGAACGCTGTCGTTCTGGACTTATCGAAAGCCTCGTTGGATACGCAACTGGATGCCACAGACCAGGTCATAGCGCCCCATGCGGGTGCGGTGGTGATGCTGAAGTTCAACGCTATTGCGGGCCACACGATTCTGATTGAGGGTCGCCTGGTCGGTGGTGGACCCTTGCCTTTTGCCGCAGATGTGTACGACGAACAGAATCAGCAGATCGGCGCAGTGGGCCAGGCTGGACGCCTTGAAGCGCGGGTGACACAAGCGCAAGGCCAACTCACAGTGAAGTGGGGAGAGGGCGCCGACCAACGATGTGTACTGCCGTACGCAGTACCTGCAGACAGTGACCATAAGCACAAAATTGTTCAACTAAAGGCTGACTGCACACCGGTCGCCAATGTTGCTCCCAAACTAATGACCCGACAGCTTCCCCAAGTGCCACAGCCAGCTCACACGGCCGTCAGAGGCGCAGTGCTTACCATTCGTTTGCCAGATGGCACGCTGTTGCCAAAAGGTGCGCGAGTGTCCGACCCGAGTGGTCCGGAGGGCGTAACTGGCGAAGAAGGCCATGTATATGTGAAACCAGCACAGGTTCATGAGGGTCTGCTGGCCAGTTGGCTAGATGGTGCTGCAGGACAGGAGCGCAGTTGCCGTGTGACCCTGAAGGAGTCCAGCGTCGCGAAAGGCTCTGGCCCATGCACTGCCAGTGTGCAGTGGTTAGACAAGCCCGAAAAATCCCAAGTGAGTCTGCTTGACAGCGCCCACTAATACCGGTCAAACCTCTATGCACAAACTTATTTTCGCCGGTTCGGTTTCTACGCAACAGAGCCCAACGCAGCAATTTGGCAGCCGTCTAAGTTGGCTCGTGAAGGTGCTTTTGGCGATGACGATTTTGATGGGGATGAAGACGGTGTTTGCATCCGCCATTACCTGTTCGAGCGCGTCAATCACATCGCCTTTTGCAGGTGACAGAGTCATTGACTCTGGAACGCAGGTTGGAACCGTTTTCTATCGGGGAAATTTGCAGGTAACGCTGACCAACTGCAGGAATAGCAATCCAACAGCCTATCCCTTGACCGTGGAGATTCCGGTTGACAGTACCGGCGCGCCCTTACCCGGAGCGAGCGGGATTACCGTTCAATCTACAACTCCGACCTATTTGAATTCGCCAACTGGCAGGTGCCCTTTCGTTGCAAGTGCTAGCAGCGGCGGTCTAACTTACATAACGTTCAATCAACCTGCAATTACGACTTGCACGTACACCATTTCATTCCCGATAAGTTTGAAAATGACTTCCGCGACCAATATTGCCGCTAACAACTTAACTGCCCTCACTAGCGTGTTCCCGTGGTGGGCGCGGTATTCGAGTACGAGTGGACTGTCAAGTACGCTTAATTCGTCCTTTAGTCTCATTTCAACTGCTTGCACGTTAACGACTCAGAACGTAACTGTCACCTTGCCGAAGATTGGTACCGGCGCGCTAAGCGGCGGAGCGGGCGCTACCGCCGGGCGGACACCGTTTACCTTGGCGCTTAGCGGTTGTACAAATGTGGGGGAAATTTATTCGGTGAACGCAAGTTGGGCCTTTGCGGAGGGTGCAGCTGGTCCCACAACGATCGCCAACAGTGCCTCCGGACCGGCCAGCAATGTTTTTGTGCAGTTGCTGGATAGTGTCATGGCGCCTATTCGCAATGGCGGTGATTCAAATCTCGCCACTGTGTCGACAGCAGGCCATTACCAGATCAAGCACTATGCACAATATTACGCCGGTGGTGTCGTCGGCTCTGGCCTTGTAAAGGGCGTGGCGACGCTCAACCTTTTCTACGAGTAGTCTTTTTCACAAAGACTATTCGCTCTTAGTTGTAGCTGACTTCCAGCACTGGCCCAGCTTTCGTTTCAAGAAGCAATATTTGCCCAACGCCCTGACCGATCGAAGTGCTTCGGCTACCGACATTAACGGTGTTGGAGAAGGTTGAAGGGGCGTTGCCGCACTCCGATGTGTGGACTGTTCCACGATGTTCATCGTTGCCACGCGAGGCCAGCGTTAGGCTGAGCTGGCAGCTTGGATTAACCAGTGCCCCGGAGAATGTGATGCGTCCACCGGCGGCGCTTGCCTCGCTGGAAAGAGCCAATGAAACCGCGCTCCATGCAAATGCCGCAAAGAGTTTCGATGCCTTCGTCATGCTTGGCTCCTAATGAATGTATGTTATTTTTCTAATCGACGGAATGCTGAATTCCTTAAGCAATTGACCCGCGAATTGGTAACATAAATTCGCAATCTTTTTTCATTTGTTAGTGCAAGTAACAGGCCTTGACGGGGCGCATTTTGCGGAGTGCGGCGGACCTATTGAGCGTGGGCGCTAGGCTGTGACTTCGAGCGAGGCCGTGAAAAGCCATTAAGCTATCCCCATGAGCACCAAAGTCACCAAAAAAGCATCCCCGGATGGCAAACCCAAGCGCGTTTTCAAGCCGCGCGCTGTGCAAGCGCATGAAGTGCGCATCATCGGCGGGCTGTGGAAGCGCACCAAACTCAAGGTGTCCGACAAGCCCGGTCTGCGTCCTACGCCCGACCGTGTGCGCGAGACACTGTTTAACTGGCTGGGTCAGGACTTGACCGGCTGGCGCTGTATTGACGCCTTCGCCGGCACCGGCGCCTTGGGCTTCGAGGCGGCGTCGCGCGGCGCTACCAACGTGGTGCTGGTGGAGTCCGACTCTGCACTGGTGGCGCAGTTGCAAAAGACCAAGGACCAACTCGCCGCCACGGCGATTCAACTGCAGCGCGGTGACGGCGTGGTGTCTATCCGCCAGGCGGCACCTGCCAGCTGTGATTTGATTTTTCTGGACCCACCATTTGATGCGCCGCTGCTGGAGCCCGCGCTCAATGCCTGCGCCAAGGCGATTACGCCCACCGGCTGGATTTATCTGGAGTCGCCCACCAAGTGGACCGATGAGTTGCTCACGCCGATGGGGCTGGTGGTGCACAAGTACCTGAAGGCTGGCGCGGTGCACGCGCACCTTTTGCGCCTGGCCTGAAACCTTTTCTAATTTCACGGAGCCCGAGCATGGCCAAGACCGTCATTGCAGTTTTCCCCGGCACGTTTGACCCGATCACGCTGGGCCATCAGGACTTGATTCGCCGAAGTGCCAACCTGTTTTCAACGGTCATCGTGGCGGTGGCTGTTGCCCACCACAAGAAGACTTTGTTTTCCCTGGACGAGCGGCTGGAGACGGTGCGCGAAGTGTTTGCAGCGCTCGACAACGTGCAGGTTGAATCATTCAGCGGACTGGTGCGCGACTTTGCCGTAGACCATGGGGCCAGCGTCATGGTGCGCGGCGTGCGCTCGGTGACCGACTTTGACTACGAGGCGCAACTGGCCGGCATGAACCGCGCGCTGGCGCCGGATGTGGACACGCTGTTTCTCACCCCGGATTCGCGCTACCAATTCATCAGCAGCACGCTGGTGCGCGAGATTGCCACACTCAAGGGCGATGTGCGGCAGTTTGTCGCGCCGCAGGTGTTTGACCGCCTGACCGCCAAGCTCGCGGCCAAAACTTAAGGTTTAGGCTAAGTTTAAGGTCAGGCGTTTGGCGGCTGTGGCCAGGGTCGTTGCGGTCCACGCAGCACCTCAATCGCGTGGCTGACCTGCAGCACACCCAGATCATCAAAACGCCGCCCGGCAATCTGCAGGCCGATGGGCAAGCCACTTTGGGTATAGCCACAGTTGATGCTGGCAGCAGGCTGCTCCGACATATTGAACGGCACGGTAAAGGCGATGTGCTCCAGCGGCCTTAGCGGGTCGTTGGTGGGCGAGGGCAGTTCCGCGTCATAAGCGGCAATCGGTGCGGTGGGCGAGATGACGTAGTCAAAAGCATTGCAGGCCTGCACCGTGGCCACGCGCGTGGCGTGGAACTGGCTCATCGCCTTGAACACCGCCGCGCCCGACATGCCGGCCGCACTGTCTGCCCAAGCGCGGATATAGGGCAAAACGGAGGAGCGGCGTTCCTCGCTAAGATCGGCCAGGTCAATGTGCGAACGCATACGCCAGGCATGGTCCATGCCGTCCAGCATCTCACGCGTCAAAAACGGTTGCATCGGCGTGACGATGGCGCCGGCGCTTTCCAGCAGCAAGGCGGTGCGTTGCACGGCGAAATGCACTTCGGGGTCGACGGGCAAGCCGCAACCTGCGTCCATCAGCAAGCCGATGCGCACCCCATCGAGCTGGGTGAGCGGCGTGTCAAAGCTGCCCCAGTCAATGGCCTCAAAGGGCAGGCTCATGCTGTCGCGTTCGTCGGGCCAGCTGAGCGCCTGCATCATCAGAGCGGCGTCACCGACGGTGCGTGTCATGGGGCCCGCAGCGCGGCCGGTGTAGGGCGGGTCAATCGGGATGCGGCCCAGGCTGGGCTTGAGGCCGAAGATGCCGCACCAACCGGCGGGCAAGCGAACTGAGCCGCCAATGTCGGTGCCCACATGCAGAGGGCCATAGCCCGCCGCCGCGGCCGCTGCTGCGCCCGCACTGGAACCACCCGGCGTCTTGCGCAAATCCCAGGGGTTGCGCGCCAGCGGGTGAAAGCTGGAGACACCGGAGGTCAACATGCCGTAATCAGGCATGGTGGTTTTGCTGATCAGCACGGCACCGGCTTCACGCATGCGCGCAGCCGGGGGCGCATCACGCAGCGCGGGTGGGCTGTTGTCGGTGGCCCGTGTGCCCAGGGGCGTGCGGTCGCCTTGCGTGGCGATGTTGTCTTTGATGGTGCAGGGAACGCCGTCAATGGCGCTCAGGGGTTCCTTTTTGAACCAGCGCGACTCAGAATCACGGGCGCTGTCCAGAGCCTGCTCCGGGCGCAGCAGATAGGTGGCGCATAGATGCGGTTCCCATCGCGCAATGTGGTCCAGCACGGCCCGCGTCACTTCGACCGGCGAAAGTGCGCGGCAACGGTAGGCATCGGCGAGTGACGATGCGGTCCATGCGTGCAGTGGCAGCGATTGCTCGGTGACGGTGCTCATTTGGAAGTAGGTGATTTATGTAGTGGGCAATTCAATTATCAACGAGCTTGCGATAATCGGGGGATGCAACCGAGACACCCATGGCGCTGATCATTACCGACGAGTGCATCAATTGCGATGTCTGCGAGCCCGAATGCCCGAATGAGGCAATTTATATGGGGCCGGAGATCTACGAGATTGACCACACCAAGTGCACCGAATGCGTCGGTCACTTTGACGAGCCACAGTGCGTTCAGGTGTGCCCTGTCGCGTGCATTCCGGTTAACCCGCAGCACGTCGAGGACAAGGAAACCTTGTGGCAAAAGTACCGCCGTTTGCAGGCGGCTGCCACCATAGCCAAGGCGGATTGATTCGCTTTTGTGCCGCCCTGGCCTGACTTAGGGCGCGGCGCTTTTTGATGCGGCTTTCTTCTTTTTGGTGGTCGCGCCATCGGTGGCGGTGAAGAACTCTGGTTCCGCATTTTTTACCTTGACTGTGCGGACGCCGCCGGCCTTCTTCTTCTCATTCTTATTGGATTCCTTTTTCTCAGCAAGTTTGCCCGCAGCGG
>CAIQEX010000236.1 GCA_903870955.1 uncultured beta proteobacterium | reverse complement strand
TGGTGAAGTCAACAATGGGTAAATGCACAAAGGGCCTCTTATTCAGATAGCAGGCAGTCAGAGCGGGCGCGTTCAGCGCGTGAGCCAGTCGCTCATCAGGGTGTCCTCCAGGACCTGTCGGGCGCCTTTGGCATCCACCTGCATGCAGGCATGGGTCAAGGGTACATGGGCGTCCCATCCGGACTGCGGGTAGTTGATGTGGCGGCGGCGCAAAATCGTCTGCCCCTGCGCCAGACCTTCAATGGCCACGCGTACACGGCCTGACTCGATGGTGAAGAATTCCGGATTCGTGAGGTAGATAAAGGCCAGCACATCGTGGCCAAAACAGCCGTGGATCTTGGCCACGTGCGGGTACAGATCACTGTAAAAGTCGGCGTAAAACTTGACTGCGTGCAACAGGGTATCGGTCGCCAGATGCTGGTGCTGCTTGGCGATCTGGGCAAACAGGGTCACGGGCAGGATGACTTGGTGCGTGACATCGAGTCCGACCATGGTCAACTTCCATCCAGCAGTAAACACCAGGTCGGCGGCGTGCGGATCGTTCCAGATGTTTGCCTCGGCCACTGGCGACACATTGCCAGGCTCCAGCACGGTTCCGCCCATCAAAATCACTTCACGCAGCAGCGTGGGTAACTCGGGAGCCAATTTCAGGGCCGTGGCGAGATTGCCCAGCGGCCCGACCGCGACCAGCGTGATTTCGCCGGGATAGGCGCGTGCCATATCGACGATGAACTGGGCCGATGGGCGAGGGTCCAGTTTGTTGGTGGTTTCCTTGCGCGTCAGCAGATTGCCCAGCCCGTCATCGCCATGAATAAAGTCCGGCGGCGCCTCGGAAGCCTTGACCCATGGTTTGGCAACGCCTTGGGTGATCGGTATTTCCACACCGGCGATGGCGGTGAGGTAGAGCGCATTGGTGGCAGCCTGCTGTACCGAGACATTGCCAAACGTGGTGGTGATGCCCACCACCTCAATCGCTGGATGCGCCAGTGCGTAATACAAGGCCATGGCGTCATCCACGCCGGGATCGGTGTCGAAAATAGCTTTGCGTGGGAGTGTGGGGGTCATGGGGTCTTTCAGTTCAGTCCGCACAGCGTGCGCAATGCAGCCAGTCTGGCCTGCGTGTTGTTGTCGGGTTGCTCGGCTAGCAGCACCGTCACTTCGGCGGCCTGGGGGATGCTGGCTTGCGCACCCAGCCGGGTGCAGGCCAGTGCCGCCGCTGCACTGGCATAGCGCAGCGCCGCGTCCATACTTTGCCCATGGCAGAGGGCGGCGCATAGCGCACCGCAAAAGGTGTCGCCTGCACCGGTGCTGTCCACCGGTGTGATGGCGAACGAGGTCTGTAAATGGAATGCGTCTTGGTGGTGGGCACAGCAGCCTTGCGCACCCAAAGTCACCACCACGGTCGGCACGTCGAGTTTAGACAGGCATTCTGCAATGCTGCCCGCGCACTGCGACACGGTTGCCAACTCCCCTTCGTTCACCACCAGAATGTCGACCAGTGCCAGCAATTCGGTTGGCAATTGGCGTGCCGGTGCTGCGTTGAGCACCACAGTCACACCGGCGTTGCGAGCGGCTTGGGCATAGGCGGTGACTGCGTCCAGCGGGGTTTCCAGTTGCAAAAGCAAATGGGTGTAACCGTTAAGCGGCGGCAGATGCTCGGGGCGCAGACGGGCGTTTGCGCCGGGTGCCACGGTGATGGCGTTTTCACCGGCGTCCGAGACACAGATGAATGCAGTGCCCGTGGGGTGTTCGGTTTCGCGCACGGTCAAGAGCTTGACGCCCGCGCCTTGCAGGGATTCTTCCAGCGGAGTGGCAAAGGCGTCGTTGCCGAGTGCCAGCAACATATGCGTCACCACGCCACCGGCACGCGCGCTGGCGACCGCCTGGTTGGCGCCTTTGCCGCCTGGGAAGGTCTTGAAGTCGCGCCCCAACACGGTTTCCCCGGGAGCAGGAATGTGGTCTGCCCGAACCACGAAATCCAGGTTGGCGGAGCCAGCTACCAAAATCATCGCGAAACCCCCTCAAGCGTCATGCCGTAAAGCGTTGTATTGTGCCGTCTAATCAGACCATGCCTATGCCTTCAAGTTCAGCCTATGTCGCCCTGATCGGGGGCGCAAATATGGATATTTCCGCCCATTCAACCGCCGCCATGGTGGCTGCCGACTCCAACCCCGGGCGCATCGTCTGCAGCCCCGGTGGGGTGGCTCGCAATGTGGCAGAGAACCTGTTGCGTCTGGGCGTAAAGCCGCGCCTGATCAGTGTGCTGGGCGACGATTTGTTTGCCCAAGCCCTGCGCCAGTCTGCCGCATCCATCGGACTGGACCTGAGTGCCTGTGCCAGCCTCACCGGACAGCGCACGGCCACGTATTTGTCCCTGCACGAGCGGGATGGCGACATGGGCATGGCAGTCAACGACATGGGGATTCTGGAGTGCCTGACACCGGCATTGCTGTTGCCGCACCGCGATCTGTTGCAGGGCGCCGCCGCTTTGGTGGTTGATTGCAATGTACGGCCTGACGTGCTGGAGTGGTTGGGCAGCACCGTCAGGCATCCGGTACTTTTTGCTGAAGCGGTATCGGTTGCCAAATGCCCCAAACTGCTTCCTGTGCTGGGTCATCTCCACACCCTCAAGGCCAACCGAATCGAGGCAGAGACACTAAGCGGTAAGCCCATCAATAGCCCGCAAAGCGCTTGCGATGCCGCCCTGATCCTGCACCAGC
>CAIQEX010000235.1 GCA_903870955.1 uncultured beta proteobacterium | reverse complement strand
TGCAGGTGTACTGCAGTGAAGACCTGGGTGCGTTCTACCTCGACATCCTGAAAGACAGGCTCTATACCACGGCTGCCAAGTCGCTGGCGCGCCGCTCGGCCCAAACTGCGCTGTGGCAAATCACCCAGGCCATGCTGCGCTGGATGGCCCCGTTCCTCAGCTTCACAGCCGAAGAGGCCTGGAGCGTGCTGGGTGCGGCAGGCAAGGTAACCGCTGACAAAAAGGAAACCATTTTCCTGGACACCTACTTGCCTTTGGCTGCGGCCGATGAAGCCTTGCTAGCGAAATGGGCCCGCATCCGTGAACTGCGTGAAGCGGTCAACAAGGACATCGAGACCCTGCGTGCTGCCGGTCAGGTGGGCGCGTCGCTACAGGCAGAAGTCACGTTGACCGTGAACCCGGCCGACTATGCGCTGCTGTCGAGCCTGGGTGCCGACCTGAAGTACGTGTTCATCACGTCAGCCATCACGCTGGTAGCTGCTGACGAACAGGCCATTGCGGTGAATGCGTCGCCCGCCACCAAGTGCGAGCGCTGCTGGCACTACCGCCTGGATGTCGGCAGCGTGGCCGCGCATCCGACCATCTGCGGACGCTGCGCCAGCAACCTGTATGGCGCGGGTGAAGTCAGGAACTTTGCCTGATGGCACGCGGTGCGAGAAAACCCGGGGGCATCGGACTGCAAAGGTCGGGCGGCTCCGGGCTGCTGCAATGGTTGGGTTTGGCATTCATCATCATTCTTCTCGACCAGTTCACCAAGGTGCTGATCGTGGGCTACTACCGTCTGGGCGAAGGTACGGTTGTCACCAGTTTCTTTAACGTGGTGCGCGCCCACAACACCGGTGCGGCATTTTCCTTTTTGGCCGATGCATCGGGCTGGCAACGCTGGTTTTTCACCGGCTTGGGCGTTGTTGCGGCAGGCGTAATTATCTGGATGCTGAAATCCCACGCCGGCCAACGCCTGTTTGGGTTTGCGTTGGCCTGTGTGCTGGGTGGTGCCATCGGCAATGTGATTGACCGTGTGCTCTACGGTTATGTGGTGGATTTTTTGGACTTTCACAGCCACGGCTACCACTTTCCCGCATTTAACGTGGCCGACAGCGCCATCACCATTGGCGCGGCTTGTTTGATTCTGGATGAGTTTTTGCGGGTGCGAAGGGGACGATAAGGTATCGGGAGAAGATTCGTTACATCGCCATACCTTTTTAAATAATATTCACACCAATAAGAAGGCAATTTTCTTGATTATTGGTAGTAGGATACGTTTGCGCAAACTCTATTGCGTGATATTTAATTTAAATACTTTTAGATAGTGAACATGGCAACCTTACAAGAACTCATTGCTCAAAAAGAAGCGTTGGAAAAACTCATTCAAGACACGCGGCACGCTGAACTGGCAGACGCGATCAATCAGGTCAGGAACCTGATTAATTCGTTCGGATTGACCCAAGAAGATATTTTTGGCACCTCGCGTGGCACCAAGAAAGTTAAAGCCGAAGGGTCCAAAGTGGCGGCCAAATACCGTGATCCAGTTTCCGGTAAAGAGTGGTCGGGTCGTGGCCTGGCACCCAAGTGGCTGCAAGGGCGTGACAAGAGTGAATTTCTGATCAAGTAATCAAATCAGTTGATTCACATCAAGCCCGCATTCTGCGGGCTTTTTTATTGGCAGCTTGACAGCTCTTTGGCGATGCAATCAGCGGTGCGCTGAAGTCCGTGCAAAGGCCCGTACTGTAAAATGAAAGTCAACCGTTCGTTTTCACACCCACTGTGTATCGATTAAGCCATGGCGAAAATGGCTAATACGACAGCCATATTGATTTTCATCGCGCACTTAAAGAATCACCATGTATATAAAATTTACAAAAAACCTTTTGTTGGTTGCAATTGTTTCAATATCACCATATTCAGTTGGTTTTGCGCAGGGCAGTCCAGAGGTGCAAGCCGTTAATCCAGCAGCGTTGGCAGTAGCAGATTCCGCAAAGGACAATTCTGCGCGCACACCGAACGAGGAAAATAATTGGTATTTTTCATGGGGTTACAGTCGACAGCAATATGCGCCGTCGGATATTCACGTATCACAGCCCGGGTTAGGCAACGATTTCACCGTGCACCAAGCCGCAGCCAGCGACTTTCCGTCCAGCCCACAAGACACGGTGAAATCGCTTTTTGAACTGGATTTCACCAACCCGCAAGAAAATATGCGGATCGGTAAATTCATGAATCCCGAGAAGACCTTTGCCATAGAGTTTTCTCTGGACCACAGCAAATACAACGTCGACTACAACCAGACGGTAGCAGTCAGCGGAACCATTGGCAACGCCCCCGCCGCCAGCAACTTGACGGTGAACTCGCAGAACTTCAATTACGCCCTGCACAACGGCTTGAATCACCTGATGATCAACGCCGTCTGGCTCAAGCACCTGACCGGCCCGATACAAAAGCCCGGTGACCTGCAGTTGATCAGCCGTGCCGGAGCCGGCATTTTGCTGCCGCATGCCGACAACACCATCTTGGGCAAAGAAAACCAGGTTGGCCCCAAGAACGAGAACATCTGCTGTTTCGCCAGCAATGACTGGTGGCAAATCAATGGTTGGACAGCCGGTGTCGAAGTCGGTTTGCGCTACACGATCTACAAATCCATTTACCTCGAGCTGACGCAAAAATTCGCTTACGGCGCTTTGCGGAGTGTGCCGGTGTATCAGGGGACGGCGGATCAGACGATCTGGATGAGTGAACAGGTTCTGTCTACAGGCTTCCTGTTTTAAGCCTGGTTCCTTTACTCGCGCTTTTTTACTGCCTCACTCTTTTTTACTCCGCTACCTTTTTTACTCCCCCATCCCCCAACCCCTTACCCCCCG
>CAIQEX010000234.1 GCA_903870955.1 uncultured beta proteobacterium | reverse complement strand
TCTGGAGCGTTTGCCGACCCAACCGGCAAGCCGCATTGACGAACTGCTGCCCCATCGCTGGTCACCAGCGATCGAACTCCGGTCATAACTGTCATCGCAAGTCAATGTGACTTGGCCGGACGTTTACAGACTTTTAAGGTGCTCGCACAGGCTGAAGGAGCGGCTGCCAGTGACCCTGGCAAGCCTGGTTAGATGGGGAACTGGAGCCTGATGGGCTGAAGTCTCAGCCCAATATTGCTAAGCCGCGCTGAGTAAATCCAGCAGGCTGCGGCCAATGACTTTGGTGGCGCGACGCAGGTCGTTCAGGTCGAGGTTTTCGTCGGCGCGCTTGGCGTTCGACTCCAGCACCGTGCGTGGGCCGGCACCATAGATCACACCAGGAATACCGGCCTCGCAGAAGATGCGCACATCGGTGTAGAGCGGCGTGCCCAACGCGGGGATGGCTTCGCCGAATACATGGCTGGCATGCTTTTGCAGTGCATCGACCAAGGGCTTGTTGCCGGGCAGCGGTTTGAGGGCATTGGCCAACAGAATTCGCTTGATATCGACGGTGACACCGGCGGTCTCGGCGGCGGCGTCGGTAATCACTTTGCGGATATTGGCTTCGACCTCGGTTGGGTTCTCCTCGGGGATCATGCGGCGGTCCAACTTGAGTGTGACGCGGCCCGGCACCACATTGGTGTTGGTACCGCCTTCAATCATGCCGACGTTGAGGTAGGGGTGGCTGATGCCTTCGACCTTGGAGGTGATCTGCTGGTACAGCGTGTTCTGCGCATACAGCGCCGTGAGAATTTTGGTGGCGCCTTGCAACGCGTCGATGCCGGAGGCAGGTATGGCTGCGTGCGCCATCTTGCCGTGCACGGTCACCTCCATTTGCAGGCAACCGTTGTGGGCAGTAATGACCTGATAAGAGAAGCCGGCAGCAATCATCAGATCGGGTTGGGTAAGCTTGTTCTGCAGCAGCCAGGCCGGGCCGACTTCGCCACCGAATTCTTCATCGTAGGTGAAGAGCAATTCCACATTGCCATTCAATTTCACACCCAGCGATTCCAACGCCCGCACGGCAAACGCATAGGTGGAGAAGTCGCACTTGCTGACCGCCGCCGCGCGGCCATATATTTTTCCGCCATCAATTTCGCCACCATAGGGTGCATGCACCCAGCCTTCGCCCGGGGGCACCACGTCACCGTGGGCATTGAGGGCAATGGTGCGACCCGGGCCATATTTGCGGCGCACGATCAGGTTGGTAATGGTTTGCAGGCCCGCGGCCTTGACTAGTTCCGTTGGCACCACATGGCGTTCGGTTTGCAGACCCATGGCGTCCAGCAGTTCGGCCGCGCGCTCGGCATGTGGTGTGTTGTTGCCGGGTGGGGTGTCGGTGGGGACCTGAATAAGTTGCTGCAGGAACTTGACCTGCTCGTCAAAGTGGGTGTCTATCCAGGCGTCGAGTTGGGCGTATTGGGTCATTTTGTTTTGGGCGTTTGTGGGTTGAGTGACTAAGTTTTAATTTGCGATGAGGTTTTCTAAAGTTCTGGGTTTTTACCTGCGGAGCGTTATTTTTTTACTCCCCCATCCCCCAACCCCTTACCCCCCGTCGGGGTAAGGGGAGCTTTAAGGCGGACAGCCAATTTGATTGGGTCGCGCCGAATATATAAATAATTGGGAAACTTTTTGCAGCGGTGGCGCACTCACGCACGCTACTCCATTGAAAGCGTAGCCGAAGCGAAATAACCAGATTGGCGGTCCGCATTAAAGCTCCCCTTACCCCGACGGGGGGTAAGGGGTTGGGGGATGGGGGAGTAAAAAATGGGGGAGTAAAAAATCGCCTCATGACAGTTCCCGCGCCAACTGATCAAGCAAATGATCAAAGGCCTCAACCGCCAATTGCATGTCATCACTTGTGCTGGACTCCAATGGGTTGTGGCTGATACCGGCGTTCTGCCCGCGTACAAACAGCATCGCCTGCGGCAGGATGTCGTGCAGCTTCATGGCGTCGTGTCCGGCACCGCTGGGCATGCGGTGCAGCGGCACACCGAGTGATGCGACGGCTGTCTCCCAGCGTTGTTGCCAGTCAGGAGCGCTGGGGGCGGCGCTGGCGCGCATGGTTTCGGTCAGGTTCAGTTGCAGGCCCCTTGCCAGCGCAATAGCTTCGGCTTTGGCCAGAACATCGTCTGCCATGGCATCACGCTGTGCATCCGTCGGCGCGCGCATATCCAGGGAGAACGCGCAACGCCCCGGCACCACATTGATGGAGCCATTGGGCACGTTAAGGATGCCCACGGTGGCAACCGAATCACCATCCATTGCCGCGCGCTGTTCCGCAAACAACATCAGCTCGGCCACACCCACCGCTGCGTCATTGCGCATGGACATGGGCGTGGTGCCTGCATGGCAGGAGACACCGGTCATCTCGCCGGTATAGCGCACGCTGGCATTGATGGAGGTGACGATGCCGAGCGGCAGGTTCAACTCATTCAGCACTGGCCCTTGCTCGATGTGCACTTCGACAAAGCCCAGGTATTCAGAAGCCTCGCGCTTCAATGCCGGGATGTCATCGATATTCAAACCGGCGTGCAGCATCGCCTCGCGCATGCTGATGCCATCGGCATCGCGCTGCTCCAGCCATGCCATGTTGAAGTCGCCGGTGAGTGCACCTGAACCCAAAAAAGTCGCCTTGAACCTTTGCCCTTCTTCTTCGGCAAAGGCGATGATTTCGAAGCCAAAGGGCAGGCGTTTGCCCGACTGTTTGAGCTGCTGCACGCAGGCAAGCGGCACATAAATACCCAGACGCCCATCGTACTTTCCGCCATTGCGCACGGTATCAAAATGGCTGCCGGTCAGCAGGCGGCGCGGTTGTGCGCCACTGCCGTTGTAGATGCCCACGACATTGCCGACCGCGTCGATCGCCACCGTGTCGCAACCCGCACTCAGCATGTCTTGCTGGATGCGTTGGGCGCAGGCACGGTGCGCATCGGTCAAGTACGTAACCGTGAGTTGGCCTTGCTCAGCAAAACCGGGGTCGCTATATTGCGCCAGTGTCTCCTGCCAGTCCCAGATCTGATTGCCGCGCGCAATCGACGCACCGAACTTGTCGTTCAGTCGGATCTCGGCGATGCGGTGCACATTGCGCAGGCACTCTTGCAGTTCATAGTCCGGGTGGCCATGCAAGCGGCGCTCCAGGGTGGCGATGATCTCGGCTTTTTGCATACCAACACCGCGTGGCCCGCGCACGGCCACGATAAAGGGGAAGCCAAACTTGGCGTTGTAGGCCGCGTTCAGCGTCTGAATCTTTTCAAACTCGGCGGGAGTGCATTGCGTTAACCCGGCCTTGCTTTGTTCGTTGGTTGATTCGGCCGTCAGGCTTTTGTCGACCATGGCCTTTCCGGCCAACTCGGGGTGGGCACGCAAGAGCGCCAGTTGCGCGTCTTTTCCGCCCGCGCTGACAACTTGCGTCATGGCATGCTTGAGCTGTGCCAGCGAGGCAAATGGGCGCTGCTGCAGGGCGGCACGCGCAATCCAGGGCGAGTGTTCGTACAAGCCATCGAGCAGGGCGCAGGCGTCCTCCAGCGAAGCGGCGTTGAGTTGGTCCAGGGTCAGGGTTGCCATGCGGGGCCCAATCGTTAGTTGGAAAATTAAGTGGACACAAACGGGTGGGTGGCTTTCCAGTGCCGCGCAATGTCCAGGCGTCGACAGACCCAGACCTTGTCGTGTTGCTGGATATGGTCCAGAAAGCGCTGCAGCGCCGTTATGCGTCCCGGCCGACCGAGCAGGCGGCAGTGCATGCCGATGCTCATCATGGAGGGTTGATTCAAGCCTTGCGGGTCGCCTTCGGCATACAAGGTGTCGAAGGTGTCCTTCAAATATTGAAAGAACGGGTCGGCATGCGAGTAGCCCTGGGGCAAGGCAAAACGCATGTCATTGCAATCCAGCGTGTACGGCACGATGAGTTGCGGCACCACGCTGCCATCGGTCTTTTTGACCTGCATCCAGAAGGGCAGGTCTTCGCCGTAATAGTCGCTGTCGTATTCGAAGCCACCGTAGTCGGCCACCAGGCGACGTGTGTTGGGGCTGTCGCGTCCGGTGTACCAGCCCAGGGGGCGTCCGCCCGTCAGTCGGGTCAGGATGTCCATGCCTATTTGCATGTGTTCACGTTCTACCGATTCGGGAACATTCTGGTAGTGAATCCAGCGCCAGCCGTGGCAGGCAATTTCATGCCCCAGGTCCACCAGAGCGGCACAGAGTTCGGGGTGGCGTTCCAACGCCATGCTGACTCCAAAAACCGTCAAGGGCAGGCCGCGCTTTTCGAACTCGCGCAGGATCCGCCAGACACCGGCACGCGAGCCGTATTCGTAGATTCCCTCCATGCTGATGTGGCGTTCGGGGTAGCTGGCCGGATTGAACATCTCGGACAGAAACTGCTCGGACCCCGCATCACCATGCAGCACGCTGTTCTCGCCACCCTCTTCGTAGTTCAGTACAAACTGCACTGCAACCCTGGCCTGGCCTGGCCACTGGGCGTGCGGTGGCTTGGGGCCGTAGCCGATCAGGTCACGTGGATAGGGTTGGGTGCTGTCGTAGTGCTTCATTTTTGTGGTGCGTTGTGTTGACTGAAATTCAGGGCGTCTTCCACATGGCGTAAATGCGCGTCCATCAATGCGATGGCCTTTTCTGCATCACGGGCCTTGATGGCTTTGAAGATTTGCGCATGCTCTTCATGCGAATGCGCAGCGGCAGTGGAGGTCTGGTACATCAGGGTGATCAAGGCGCTGCGCGAGATCAGGTCGCTGAGCAACTGGGCCAGCACATCGTTATGCATGAGTTGTGCCATGCGCACATGGAAGTCACCCAGCAACTCGGTGCGACCTGGCACGTCACCCCCTTGCACGGCCAGCTTTTCCTGGGCTATATGGGTTTGCAAAACTTTGATGTCGGCAGCTTTGGCCGTCGCGACAAAAGCGCGCACCATGCCGGCCTCCAGCATGCGCCGCACTTCAAACACCTGCCGGGCCTCAACCGTGGACGGCGCACCCACAAAGGCACCCCGGGCGGGCTCGATTTTGATGAGGCGGTTCTGGGATAGCCGATACAAGGCCTGCCGAACCAAGGTGCGCGAAACACCATACTGGTCGGCCAGTTTCTGCTCTACCAATTTGGCGCCAGGCTGCAAACGGTGCTCCACAATGGCCCGTGTGAGAGACTCCACAATAAAGCTGGTGGTGGTTGAATCCATGTTGGAATGATAGCTGCAAGCGCAAAAAGTGTATACACTTTGCCGCGTTACTCTTCACTTTTTTAACCCTCGCGCAACAAGGAGTTTCCATGGGCCTGAGTACACATGTGCTGGACACCATGCACGGCACGCCGGCGGCCGGCATGAACGTGAAGCTTTACACCACGCAGGGCCAGCAGGCGACGCTGGTCAAAAGCTTTACCCTCAACAGTGACGGCCGCAACCCAGGCGGCCTGCTGTATGACGACGACAGCCTGAAAGTGGGCACTTACAGGCTGGTTTTTGACGTGGCCAGCTATTTCAAGGGCTGCGGCGTCTCGCTGCCCGAGCCCAACTTCTTGAACCAGGTCAGCCTGGACTTTGGCGTGGCCCATGTGGACCAGCACTACCACGTGCCCCTGCTGGTCAGCCCCTGGAGTTATTCGACCTACCGGGGCTCTTGAAAAATTACATTTGCCCTTCGGTCAATGTGTCCAACTGAAAGCGACCGCTCTTGTGCCACAGCCAGGTATCGGTATAGGTCACGCGGCCCAACTTCACGGGTGCCGGGAAGGGCGCTGCACTGCGAACCGAGCGCTCTATGTCGGCCATGACTTCGGGTGCCTGTGTCGGTGCCCGCATCCAGCGGATATCGGTGACGTTGCCACGGCCATCCACATCAACCTGTAATACCCCTACGGCATAGAGCAATGGTGGCATCTTTCCGGGGTAAATGCGGTTCTTGTTCTTCTCATACAAATGGGCCGCAGCGTCGCGCCGGTATTCTTTGGGCGACTGGGCATTGGAGACCTTACCCAGGGGCGGCAAGGGTGCTGGCGGTTGCACAACAACCGGTGGTACTACGACGACCGGTGGCGGCGGAGGCGGGGGAGGGGGCGGTGGTGCCGGCGGAGGAGGGGGGGTGGCGCAACCGGCAATCAAGGCGGCGAGACAAAGCCACAGGCGTGAAAAGCGTGAAAGACCAGGTCTGCCCTGGCCCACGGAAGTGCGAAAAATTTTCATGGTTGTCTCGGTATGTGTAATAGGCATACTTTGCACCAACTCTTGGCACATTTGCCATGGCTCCCAACATAAAAGGTATCCTTTTGTGAACCTGCTTTCGGACCTTTTGACGCGTCTTGCTACCCATTCGGGGATGTTGATTACGGTGCATGCCACCCGAGGATCGGTGCCACGCGAAGTGGGCGCCTGGATGGCAGTTTGGGAAGAGGAAGTCGTCAACACCATTGGCGGCGGTCGGCTTGAATGGGATGCCATCGCCCACGGCCGCACACTTCTGGGGCGAACGCCCGACCCGCAAACAACGCAGCCGGAGCGCGTTTTGTATCGTCTGGGCCCGAGTCTGGGGCAATGTTGCGGCGGCGAGGTGGAGTTGCAATTTGAGCCGGTGTCGCTGGCAGACGTGCCCGCTTTGCGTGCGCGCCTGCTCGCAGATGAGGCACCGCTGGCACTTTTTGGTGGCGGCCATGTGGGCCGGGCTCTGGTGCACGTGCTGTCCACACTGCCGCTGGCGATGACCTGGATCGACAGCCGTGACAAAATCTTCCCCGACGATGTTTCACACAGCGTGGTGTGCGAGCACAGCGACCCGGTGCAGGCCGCAGTGCCCACCCTGGCGAGCGGTAGCCGGGTGCTCATCATGAGCTTCAGCCACGCCGAAGACCTGGATATCGTTGCCGCTTGCCTGACGCGCCAGCGCGAACGGGGCGACCTGCCGTATATCGGCTTGATCGGCAGCAAGACCAAGTGGGCGTCTTTCCGTTCCCGCCTGGTGGCCCGGGGTTTCTCAGACTCTGAACTCGACCATGTGACAAGCCCGATTGGCATACCGGGCATCGCCGACAAGCGCCCCGAAGCCATTGCAATTGCCGTGGCGGCCCAACTCTTGCTATTGCCTAAAACCAGTTAGTCTGTAAAACTGTATACAATTTTCGGCAGGAGACTACACAACATGGAAAGCTATTTACTCGATTGGGCCAATCTGCTGTTGCGGTGGGTCCACGTCATCACGGCTATCGCCTGGGTCGGTTCGTCGTTTTATTTTGTCTTTCTGGACAGCAGTCTGACGCCACCGGTGGACGACGACCTGAAGCGTCAAGGCGTCAGCGGTGAACTCTGGGCCGTGCATGGGGGCGGCTTTTACCACCCGGTCAAATTTGCACTGTCGCCACCGAAACTGCCGGACCATCTGCATTGGTTTTACTGGGAGAGCTACAGCACCTGGCTTACCGGTTTCTCGCTGTTCACCGTGTCTTACCTCTGGAGCGCGGGCACTTATCTGATTGACAAGACGGTAATGGACTGGTCGCCCATGGGAGCGATTGGTGCCGCACTGGGCTTCCTGGTGGTGTTCTGGCTGGCCTATGACCTGATTTGCCGCACCTTGGCACAGCGAAAGAATGGCGATGCCATCGTCGGTGCCCTGGTGTTCGTGCTGGTCTGCGCAGCGGCCTGGCTGGCCTGCCACTGGTTTGCGGGACGCGCAGCTTTTCTGCTGATGGGCGCCATGATTGCCACCAGCATGAGTGCCAATGTGTTCTTCTGGATCATCCCTGGCCAGCGTGCCATGGTGGCCAGCATCAAGGCTGGGCAAAACGTAGACCCGATACACGGCAAGATCGGCAAGCAGCGCAGCGTGCACAACACCTACTTCACGCTGCCGGTGCTGTTTGCCATGCTCAGCAACCACTACAGCTTCACCTATGGCCACCCGCAAAATTGGTTGGTGCTGGTGGCTATGATGTTTGCGGGTGCCGCCATACGCCAGTTCTTTGTCATGCGCCACGGCTTCAAGCTGGGCCGCAACCCCCACCCATGGAAGTACGCAGCGGTGGGCGTGGTGGCGATTGTTGTGGTGTTCGCGTGGCTCAAACCGGCACCGACTCCACCCGCATCACCCGCCGCAACGGCCGCTGCGGGTGCAACGCTGGCCGCCCAGGGCGCGCCGGGTGCCGTCGGTGGGCCGATCAGCTACAAGACGCTGCAACCCATACTGGCGCAGCGCTGCTACATGTGCCATGGCGAACTGGTGCAAATGAAGAATGTGCGTCTGGACTCCGCCGAGGGCGTGGCCAAGCACGCGCAAATGATGTACCAGCAAGCCGTGGTCACACGCATCATGCCAATGAACAATGCCACCGGCATCAGCGAGGCCGAGCGCGCCATGATCAAACAGTGGTTTGAATCGGGTGCCCACGTGGATTGAGGGCTTCAGAGCGGATTTGCTTCGGCCGAGTTGCCCGTGCGGGGCTGTTTAAACTCTCGACCCAGGCAAATACCTTTTATTGGAGTTTTAGAAATGCAGATTAATACAGTGGGCATCATCGGCGCGGGCACCATGGGCAATGGCATTGCCCAAGCCTGCGCGGTTTCAGGCATTCAGGTGGTGATGGTCGATATTTCAGACGCGGCAGTCGCCAAGGGCCTGGCCACCGTCACCGCCAGCCTGGAGCGCTTGATCAAGAAGGAAAAGCTCACCGCCACTGAGCGCGACGCGGCATTGGCCCGTATCAAAACCAGCACCAGCTACGAAGATCTCAAACCGGCGCAACTGGTGATCGAAGCCGCCACCGAAAATTACGAACTCAAGGTCAAAATAGTCAAGCAGATCGATGCCATCGTCGGCCCCGAGGTGATCATTGCCTCCAACACCTCGTCGATCTCGATCACCAAACTGGCTGCAGTGACCACCCGTGCGGACCGTTTTATTGGC
Organism: uncultured beta proteobacterium; assembly: GCA_903870955.1. GTDB lineage: Bacteria > Pseudomonadota > Gammaproteobacteria > Burkholderiales > Burkholderiaceae_C > Allorhodoferax. Next base: position 2,400 of record CAIQEX010000234.1, on the reverse strand, counting down.
ATGCACTTCTTCAACCCCGTGTCCATGATGGCGCTGGTGGAAATCATCCGCGGCCTGCAGACCAGCGATGCCACGCACGACGCCGTGCATGCCATGGCCAAGGTGCTGGGCAAGACACCCATTACGGTCAAGAATGCGCCCGGCTTTGTGGTCAACCGCATTCTGGTACCCATGATCAACGAAGCCTTCTTTGTGCTGTCTGAAGGTCTTGCCAGTGCCGAAGACATCGATGCCGGCATGAAACTCGGCTGCAACCAGCCGATTGGCCCCTTGGCTCTGGCCGATATGGTCGGTCTGGATGTGTGCCTGGCGGTGATGGACGTCTACCTGAGCGAGTTTGGCGACAGCAAATACCGGGCCTGCCCGCTGCTGAAGGAGATGGTGGCCGCTGGTCGCCTGGGTCGCAAGACCGGGCAGGGCGTGTACCAATACAGCGCTTGACCGCCGCGCAACGTTTCACAAAGCTGCTGCCACTGCTTGCCGTTCTGGGCTCCGTCACGGCGCTCGGAATCGGCACCTCCTTTGCCAAGCATCTGTTTCCCCTGGTCGGCTCGTTAGGCACGACGGCTTTGCGCGTGGGCTTTTCGGCCCTGCTGTTGCTGGCCATCTGGCGGCCCTGGCGCTGGCCGTTGTCGCGCACTGACGCCAAGTCCATCCTGCGCTACGGTGTGGCGCTGGGGTTCATGAACCTGCTGTTCTACATGTCGATACGCACCATCCCCTTCGGGTTGGCCGTGGCGATTGAGTTTGCAGGACCGCTTTCGGTGTCCTTGTTTTCATCGCGCAGGCCGATAGATTTTTTCTGGCTGCTGTTGGCGGTGTGTTCGCTTGCCTTGTTACTCCCCATCAATCCGGGTGTCGCGCCGCTCGATCCGGTGGGCGTGGGTTGCGCTCTGTCTGCTGCGGTTTGCTGGGCGGCCTACATCGTTTTCGGCAAGCGGGTGGGGCACTTGCATGCAGGCCAGTCGGTCGCCCTGGGTCTTGGCGTTGCCGCCATCGCCGTGGTGCCTTTTGGCATCTGGCAGGCGGGAACTGCACTGTTGGATCCCAAACTTCTTTTGTATGGCCTGGGTGTGGCCGCGGTATCCAGCGCCGTGCCCATCTCACTGGAAATGGTGGCGTTGAAGCGCCTGCCCAAAGAAGCCTTTGGCATCATGGCCAGCATGGAGCCAGCCGTGGCCGCGTTGTTGGGCATGCTGGTATTGAACGAGCAATTGACCGGTACGCAGTGGCTCGCCATCGTTCTCACGATGCTGGCGGCAGCCGGCAGTTCATTCACCGCGCAGCGTGGTTTGGCGTCGAGCGCAGCGGCAGAAGTGCTGACGTAGTCCTGCAAGGATCAACACCGCAGTTTTTGATATCAATCAATAAAGCGAAACCGCAGCGGCACAAAATGCCGACATCCCAAGTCCTCACAAAAAGAACAGGAGACAAAGATGTTGCAGATTCGCATCCACGGGCGCGGCGGCCAGGGCGTGGTGACGGCGGCAGAAATGCTGTCCCTCGCCGCTTTTGAGCAGGGCCGCCACGCGCAAGCCTTTCCCAGTTTTGGTTCCGAGCGCACGGGCGCTCCGGTGGTGGCGTTTTGCCGCATCGATGACCAGGAAATCCGCCTGCGCGAACCCATCATGGCACCCGACGTACTGATCGTGCAGGACCCCACCCTGCTGCATCAGGTGGATGTGTTTCAAGGGCTCAAACCCGATGGCTACGTGCTGATCAATACCCGGCGCAGCTTTGATGAACTGGGGCTTGGCGAAATCAGCCAGCGCTTTCGCCACGAACGCCTGATTACCGTGCCGGCCACCGATATTGCGATCAAACACTTGGGCCGCCCCCTGCCGAATGCAGTCTTGCTGGGTGGCTTCGCGGCCTTGTCGGGTCTGATCACGTTAGAGGCGGTGGAGCATGCGATACGCCACAAGTTCAATGGCAAGGTTGCAGAGTCCAATGTCGCCGGCGCCAACGAGGCCTATACCTACGTTAAAAACGAAATGATGGAGCTGGCTCATGCTCAAACAAGTTGAAGGTTCGGCCGCCGTCGCCGAAGCGGTTGCGCTGGCGCGTCCGGAAGTGATTTGCGCCTACCCGATCTCGCCCCAAACCCACATCGTTGAGGGTCTGGGCGAGCGTGTCAAGGATGGCTCGCTGGCGTCTTGCGAATTCATCAATGTCGAGAGTGAATTTGCCGCCATGAGCGTGGCCATCGGATCGTCTGCAGCCGGTGCGCGTACCTACACGGCAACGGCCAGTCAGGGTCTGCTCTTTATGGCTGAGGCGGTGTACAACGCCTCCGGGCTGGGGCTGCCAATTGTGATGACAGTGGCCAACCGTGCCATTGGCGCGCCCATCAATATCTGGAATGACCACAGCGACTCCATGAGTCAGCGCGACTGTGGC
>CAIQEX010000233.1 GCA_903870955.1 uncultured beta proteobacterium | reverse complement strand
TTCAGGCGCTGCAACAAAGCCGGGCCACTGTCATAGCTGCGCACCGCCAACCCGTGTGAAGCAAACAAAAATTCCAGGGCGGCACGCACCGTGGCCTCGTCATCAACCAGATGGACCAAGGCTTTTTCTGCGGACTTGCTCATAACTCACCCTCACTATTGGCACGCGCGTCCTCGTCATCCAGTTCTGACCCAGACTCCTGCAGGATTTGCAACTGTGCATCAAAAACCGGCAGCGTGAATGAAAACCGGGCTCCGCCGAGGCTGCCGGTGCCGGCATCCATGCCACCGTGGTGCACCTCAATCACCGAGCGACATATCGCCAGGCCCATACCCATGCCGTCGGATTTGGTGGAATAGAACGGCGCGCTGAGAGCATCCACCGTGCGTCCACTAAGCCCCGGGCCACTGTCTTCCACGTCCATGCGCACAAAGCGCTCGCCGCTGCGCTGGGCCACCATACGGATGCGACCTCCAGAACCATCGTGAGGCGTGGCGCCAAGCATGGCATCCACCGCGTTACGTATCAGATTGATCAGCACCTGCTCCATCAATATCGGGTCGGCAAAGACCTGTGGCAAGTTCGGCGCGAGTGCCCACTCGACAGATACCTGTGCGGCCTGTAAATCGCGCTTCAACAACTCGGCCGCGCGGCGCGCCACTGCCACCAGATCACAGGCTTCGCGCTGCGGTGCACGACGCGTCAAGAACTCACGGATGCGGCGCACAATGCGCCCGGCCTCTGCCGCCTGCTCCCCTTGCTGCGACAGTGCGTGCAACACCGCCTGATTGTCATAGCCTGCATCCGTCAGCATGCGCTGCAACCCGGCGTTGTAGCCCATGATCACGGTCAGGGGCTGGTTCAACTGGTGCGCCAGCGCAGAAGCCACCTCACCCAACGTGGTCAGGCGCGCCTGGTGCGCCATGGCTTCGGTCTGGTGACGCTCACGCTCTTCGAGCAGCTTGCGCGCCGTGATGTCGATGATGGAACCCATCCAGCCAGTTTGCGTTCCGTTGGCGTCGATCAGCGGCGACTCAAACACCATCACATTCAGACGGCGGCCATCTTTGTGGCACCACAAGGCTTCGTAACCGTCGCGTGGCGCCCGGCCCTCCAGATTGCGCTTGTTACGCAGCATGACCTCATCCAGTGCGTCGGGTGGCCAATAGGGCATGGGCGGGCGCAACCCCACCAATTGGTCGGCGCTCAGGCCGACCATATGACAAAAAGTCCGGTTCACATACAGGATGCGCCCTTCGGCATCACGCGCACGCAAGCCCACCAGGGCCGAATCTTCCATCGCCTGACGCCAAGCGGCCTCGGTGCGCCAGGCATTCTCTGCGCGGGAAATACGCACCACTTGGCGCCGCAGCAACAGCGTGGCTGCCAGCATGAGCCCGAGAAACCCGGCCATCAACACCAGCGGCAGGGTGCGCCAAAAAGGTGGCGCGACTTCACGCAGCGTCAACTCCAGGAAGGCGCCAGGCATATTGGCGCCGACTGCAACCATATAGCTCTCATGCCCCTGCGCTTCGGTGCGCAATGGCGCCTGATCCAGCGAGGCAATAACCTGCTCATTGGAGTCAATGAGTTGCACATCGTACTTTCGGGTCAGCCACCAGGGAATTCCGCGCCGAAGCAGCAACGCAGGGGAGTACCGCAGTACCAGCTTTTCGTTTCCCACGGCTTGCGTCAGGTGGGCAGAAACACCCGGTCCATCGGCTTGGTCACCTACCCGCAGACCTGCACCCTCGCTTTGCTCGGGCGCGTGGGCGATGATGCGGTTGTTGGCGTCCAGCCAGGTCACACCCAACCAAATACGGCGCAGACCTTCAGTCACTTCAGGACTTTCGGCCAAACTGGCCGAGGTGCGCTGTTGCTGAGGTAAATGGCGAGCCAACTCCAGCAGGCGTGCCATCTCAACGCCTAGCAGGTCGCGCAATTGCGCCTCGCTGCTGAGCGCGTCGGCAATCAGCGTGGTACGTCGGTCCTCCCGCTCCGCAACATCGGCTCGGTAGGCCCATGCCAAAACTCCGACAACAAACAGCAAGGATGCCAGCAAGGGCAGCAACCACAGCATGCGCCGCACGCCCGCACGCATCGAGCGCAAGCCGTGTGTTGTTTCAATCGCGATGCTTTGTTGGGCGAGCATGGCCGCAGTCTAGCCCCGGGTTTTAGAAGCGTCGCCAATTGCCCGCCAAAAGCCTCAGGGTTAACCCGAACCAACCCCTAAAACCGAGGAAAAATGTGGAAAACCACAAAGCATTTAACCAGCCAATCATTGACACTGGCGGCTCCCAAACACAAAGGAGATTGATATGAAAAATTTCAGCCGTCGCACCCTCGTTGGAGCCGCCGTTCTTGCAGCAACCGTATTCACTTCGGTTACCGCCTTGGCGCAAGCACCCATCGTCATCAAATTTAGTCACGTGGTGGCACCTGACACGCCCAAAGGTAAGGGTGCCCTTCGCTTCAAGGAACTGGCCGAGCAGCGCACCAATGGCCGTGTCAAAGTCGAGCTCTACCCCAACAGTCAGCTGTACAAAGACAAAGAAGAACTCGAGGCACTGCAGTTGGGCTCGGTGCAAATGCTGGCGCCCTCGCTGGCCAAGTTTGGCCCGCTGGGTGTGAAAGAATTTGAGGTCTTTGACCTGCCCTTTCTGTTCAAGGACAGTGCCGCCTTCCGCGGCATCACGGAAGGCCCATTGGGCGTGGAATTGTTCAAGAAGCTGGAGCCCAAGGGCATCACCGGACTGGCCTATTGGGACAACGGCTTTCACATCATGAGTGCCAACAAACCCTTGCATGCCGTGGCCGATTTCAAGGGTATGAAGATGCGCATCCAAAGCTCCAAGGTGCTGGATGCCCAAATGCGCGCGTTGGGCGCCATACCCCAGGTGATGGCCTTTTCAGAACTCTACCAGGCCCTGCAAAGTGGCGTGGTGGACGGCACCGAAGGCGTGCCATCCAACTTCTATACCCAAAAGATTTATGAAGTACAAAAGCACATCACGCTGTCAGAACACGGCCACCTGGCTTACGCCGTAATCGTCAACAAACCCTTCTGGGACGGCCTGCCAGCCGACATCCGCACCCTGCTCTCTGGTGCCATCAAAGACGCCACGACCTACTCAAACGCCATTGCCGCCACTGAAAACGTGCAGGCCCTGGACAAGATCAAGGCCAGTGGCAAAACCACGATCTACACACCGACCGCCGCCGAACTGGCCGAATGGAAGAAGGCTTTGATGCCAGTCCACAAAGAAATGGAATCCCGCGTGGGTAAAGCGACGATTGATGCGGCCTACAAAGCCACTGGTTTTGTGCCCGCCAAGTAAGCACGCAGCCTCGTTACGGAGATTTGCGTGATCAATCGCATCTTGAATCATTTGGAGGAATGGCTGATTGCCTTCCTCATCGGTGCCGCAACGCTGGTGATCTTTCTGGCCGTGGCACACCGATTCCTGTCGGGCGTGCCCGTCATTCAGGACTACACCGTGCAACTCAACGTCAGTTGGGCGCAGGAACTTTGCATCTTTATGTTTGTCTGGATGGCCAAGTTTGGCGCGGCCTATGGCGTACGCACGGGCATCCACGTCGGCGTAGATGTGATCATCCGCAAACTGGTTGGCAAACCGCAACGCATGCTGGTCCTTTTTGGTCTGCTGGCTGGCGCACTGTTCACCGGAACGGTGGCCTCCCTGGGCGCCAACTTTGTCTGGCACATGAGTCAGACTGACCAGACCTCAGCAGACCTCGAAGTGCCCATGTGGATCGTCTACCTGTGCGTGCCGCTGGGCTCCTCGCTGATGTGCTATCGATTTTTGCAGGTAGCCTGGAGCTTTATGCAAACCGGGGAACTGCCGCACCACGACCACACCCATGTGGAAGGCATCGAGGATGACAGCTCCGATGCGTTGCTGGCCACAGTCAAAGGAACAAAACCATGAACGCCGGCATCATCTTTGTGCTGCTGATCGTGCTCATGCTCACCGGCATGCCCATCAGCATTTCGCTCGGCCTGACGGTGCTGACCTTTTTGTTCACCATGACAGACGTGCCCGTGCAGTCGGTTGCGCTCAAGCTGTTTACCGGCATTGAGAAGTTCGAAATCATGGCGATTCCGTTCTTCATTCTGGCGGGCAACTTTCTGACCCATGGCGGTGTTGCGCGACGCATGATCCGCTTTGCCACCAGCATGATCGGTCACTGGCATGGCGGCCTGGGTCTGGCTGGCGTGATGGCTTGTGCGCTGTTTGCGGCGGTTTCAGGCTCCTCGCCTGCAACCGTGGTGGCGATCGGCTCGGTCATTCTGCCGGCTATGGTGAAGCAGGGCTTCCCCAACAAGTTTGGCGCTGGCATTCTGACCACGTCGGGCTCGCTGGGTATCCTGATTCCGCCCTCCATTGCCATGGTCATGTTCTCGGTATCCACCAACGTATCGGTTGGCGCCATGTTCATCGCTGGCATCGTGCCCGGCATTGCGCTGGCGATTGCCCTGGGCACGACCACTTGGTACATCGCCCGCAAGAACGATTACCCGCGCATGCCCAAAGCCAGTTGGGGTGAACGCTTCGTCGCCTTCAAGGAAAGTGTCTGGGGCCTGCTACTGATCGTGGTGGTGATGGGTGGCATTTACAGTGGTGTTTTCACCCCCACAGAGGCGGCGGCAATGGCGGCGGTCTACGCCTTCATCGTGGCAGTGTTTGTCTACAAGGACATGTCGCTGAAGCAAATCCCCAAGGTGTTGCTGGATTCGGCCAGCATGAGCGCGATGCTGCTGTACATCATTACCAACGCGGTTTTGTTCAGCTTCCTGATGACCAGCGAGAACATCCCCCAGGCCATGGCCGACTGGATGATCAACCAGGGCTTCGGACCGGTGGCGTTTTTGCTGGTGG
>CAIQEX010000232.1 GCA_903870955.1 uncultured beta proteobacterium | reverse complement strand
TCGCTGCGGGTAATGAGCCTGAATTTGGAATCTGACATGGCACGCTCCGCTGAATAATTATGTTGCATTCATTCTAGACGGGAGTCGCGCCAACTGTCACTCAAAAGCACAGCACGTTGACTGCTATTTGCCGCTGCGAACGCCTGCAGCCAGCGATTCCACGATCTTGAGAGCCCGGTCCATGCCCTTGGCCAAGGTGCCGTCGATGTAATAACGCCCAGCCACACCGAGTGCGGGCACGCCCTCGACCTTGTAAGCGTTTTGCAGTTGCGCCGCTTTGGTCGCCTTGGTAGCCACCGAGAAGGAGCTGTATTGCTCACTAAACTTGGCCTTGTCGACACCTTGTTTGACCACCCAGTCCGTAATGCCCGCCGCCTTGGAGAGATCAAGTTTCTCGACGTGAATGGCGGCAAACACTTTGGCCTGCAGCTTATCCACAAGCCCCATGGCATCGAGTGCATAGAACAAGCGCTGCTGCGGCACAAATTCGTCGCGGAAGGCGACTGGCACCCGCCGAAACGCTATGTCCTTGGGCAGCGTTTTGATCCATCCTTCAAGCAACGGTTCAAAGGCATTGCAGTGCGGGCAGTTGTACCAGAAGAACTCCACCACTCGATCTTGCCTGCAGGTGCTTCTATCGGTGCACGCGGCTCGACCGCCAAATAGTCCGTGCCCGCTTCAGGCTTGGCGACATCGGCCTGGGCAAAGGTGGGCCAGCCCGCGCTGATGGCAGCGCCCGCGGTGGCCAGCATAGAAAAATCACGACGCTTCATAAAACTCCAATCAAATTCAGCATTGTTTTTAACTCTAGCGCTGAACGCGCACCAGAGCCGTGTCCAGTCCCGACTTGTCCAACTTCTCCTTGGTCTTTTCGCCCTCTTCCTTCTTGTCAAACGGGCCCACGCGCACACGGTATACCGTGCGCCCGGATTGCTCGCGTTCCGAGATTTTGCTTTCAACACCGCTCAAGGACAACTTGGCACGTTGACTTTCGGCATCCTCGGTGGTGCGATAGGCACCGACCTGCACCCAATACACATACGGGTCACCCTCGCTTGCTGCAGCCTTGGCCTTGGCCAGATCACCCAGAGGGTCGGCGGACGGTGCGGCTTTGGCCTCGGTTTTCTTAGTCTCGCTGGACTTGGCATCCGGCGCCTTGACTTCAGGCTTGGCCGGGATGGGCGCTGGCGCGGGCGTCACCGGTGCGGCAACCGGCGCGGGTGCGGTGACAGGGCCTGACGCTACAGCCTGCGGCGGCTTGGCTGGATTCTTTCCGTAGAGCGGCGCGTTGGGGTCCCAGTCCTTGTTCTTCTTGGCCTCTTCTGCGTCCTGGTCGGCGCTGCGGGTCTGGCCCTTGTTGAGGAAGGGCACGGGCACCTTGGTCACATACACGGCCACCGCCAATGCAGCCGCCAGTCCCACCACCACACCAATAATGAACCCCAAAAGGGTTCCGCCACGCTGTTGCTTCATGCCTTGGTTCTCGTTTTTTAGAATGGATTACATCTTCTGCGGGGCACTCACGCCCAGCACTGCCAAGCCATTGTGCAACACCTGCGCCGTGGCTGCCACGAGCGCCAGGCGTGCCAGCTTGACCGCTTCGTCATCAACCAGAATGCGCTCGGCATCGTAATAGCTGTGATAACAAGCGGCCAGTTCACGCAGGTAAAAGGTGACATCGTGCGGCGCAAAGCCTTGGACCGCAGCTGTGAGCATTTCCGGGTATTTGGCCAACAGCAGCATCAGGGCCTGGGCCTGCGGACTGGTCAGGGCCGACAAATCCACATTCGCCAATGTGGCGCGATCGCCCCCCCACGCCGCCAACACCGAGCAGATACGCGCATGGGCGTATTGCACGTAGTAAACCGGGTTGTCGTTGTTCTTGGCCACGGCCAGATCCACGTCAAAGGTGTATTCGGTGTCGGGCTTGCGGCTCAGCAGGAAGAAGCGTACGGCGTCCTTGCTGGTCCACTCGATTAGGTCACGCAGGGTTACGTAGCTGCCGGCACGCTTGGAAATCTTGACCTCTTCGCCACCCTTGACCACCCGCACCATGGTGTGCAACACGTAATCGGGGTAGCCCTGGGGAATCCCCGCATTGGCGGCTTGAAGGCCGGCGCGCACGCGGGCAATGGTGCCGTGGTGGTCCGTGCCCTGAATGTTGACGACCTTGGTGAAACCACGCTCCCACTTGGCAATGTGATACGCCACATCCGGCACAAAATAGGTAAAGCTGCCGTCCTGCTTGCGCATGACACGGTCCTTGTCATCGCCGTAATCGGTGGACTGCAGCCATAGCGCGCCGTCTTTCTCGTAGGTCTTGCCGGCTTCCTGCAGGCGTTTGACGGTGCCGTCCACACGGCCACTGGTGTACAGGCTGCTTTCCAGGTAGTAGTTATCGAACTTCACCGAAAAGGCCTTCAAGTCCAGGTCCTGTTCGTGGCGCAGGTAGGCCACGGCGAACTGGCGCATGCCGTCCAGGTCATTGACATCGCCGCTGGCAGTAAAGCTGCGGTCATCGGACTGCACCGTTTTGCCGGCGAGGAAGTCTGCAGCAATATCCGCGATGTAGTCGCCGTTGTAGGCGGCTGCGTTCTCGCCGCTGGGCCACTCTGCATCACCCGGTTTGAAGCCTTTGGCGCGCAGCATGGTACTTGCGGCGAGTGTGCCGATCTGGACGCCGGCGTCGTTGTAATAAAACTCGCGGTAGACGTCCCAGCCCTGGGTCTGAAACAGGTTGCAAATGGCATCGCCCAGTGCCGCTTGGCGACCATGCCCCACATGCAGCGGACCGGTCGGATTGGCCGAAACAAACTCCACCAGCAGGCGCTGTCCGTTCGATTTCTGTTCGCCAAACTGCGCCCCTTGGCCCAGCACTTCGCGCACGATTTCCTGCTTGGCTGCGGGCTTCAAGCGGATGTTGATAAAGCCGGGGCCCGCAATTTCCACCGCATCCACCCAACGCAGATAGGCAGCATCGGCCAACAGGGCGTCACGCAGTTCTTCGGCCAACTGGCGCGGATTGCGCTTGAGTGGCTTGGCCAGTTGCATGGCCGCCGTGGTGGCGAGGTCGCCATGTGCGGCAACCTTGGGGGATTCAAAAGCTGCCTTGGCACCGGAGCCAGCAGAGATATTTTCCAGGACCGCGGCTAGCGCCAGCAGGAGTTCGTTTTTTACAGACAGCATGGCCGGGATTTTAAGCGGGTGCCGTGACAGCCCCGTAACCCAAGGTCAACCGGTTTGCCAAAGTGGGCGTTATGTGCTGGAATCCCGTCGGGATTTCATCTTATTGGCAGGTTTTCTGCCCAACAAACTTGAGGAACACCAATGAAAAAACTACTGACTCTCCTGGCTTTGGGCATGTCTCTGACCGTGGGCATCGCCCATGCCGCCGACGCTGCTGCCGCACCGGCCACCCAGCAAAACAAAATGAAGAGCTGCAACGCCGATCCCAAAGCCAAAGAGCTCAAGGGCGACGACCGCAAGGCTTTCATGAAAGAATGCCTGAGCGCCAAGCCTGCCGCCGCCGAACCGGCTGCTGGCACGACGCAACAGAACAAAATGAAGACCTGTAACGCTGATCCCAAAGCCAAGGCACTGAAGGGCGACGAGCGCAAGGCCTTCATGAAGGAATGCCTGAGCAACAAGTAATTTTCGAGCTAATTTGAAGAGCCCGGTCCTGCAAAGGTCCGGGCTTTTTTGTTGCCTAAACCGAACCCGCCACCACCGCCGCAAAGAGCGTGAATCCGACCCAATGGTTGGCACGAAACGCCTTGAAGCACCCTTCGCGTGTACGGTCCTTGATCAAGGTGGCGTGCCACACCACCTGCGCCAACACCACCACGACACCCAGCCACCAGGCCCAGGCGTTTGGCTGCGGAACAATTGCCCAGGACCAGATCGCCAACTGCACCAGATAAAACGACAGTACCGCCACGACATCCCAGCGCCCCAGCGTGATGGCCGAGGTCTTCATGCCGATGCGCAAGTCATCGTCGCGGTCGACCATGGCGTATTCGGTGTCGTAGGCCAGCACCCAAAACAGGTTGCCCGCGAGCAAGACCCAGGCGAGCACGGGCACCTGACCCTGCACTGCCGCAAAGGCCATCGGAATGCCGAAACTGAAGGCGATGCCCAACACCGCCTGGGGCATCGAGACATACCGCTTTGCGTAGGGGTAAATCAGCGTCACGGCAAGTGCTGCAAAGGACCAAAGAATGGTGGCCTCATTGGTCGTCAACACCAGAGCAAATGCCAGCATGGCCAACACCGCACCAACCCACAGGGCTTCGCGAACCGACACTTTGCCGCTGGTCACTGGCCGGCCGGCCGTGCGTTTGACATGGCGATCAAAGTCGCGGTCTGCCACATCGTTAATGCAGCAACCGGCACTGCGCATCAGGATGGTACCGAGGACGAAAACGGCAATCAGATGCCAGCCAGGAAAGCCCCCTGAAGCAATCCACAGCGCCGACAGCGAGGGCCACAACAACAGGAGCCAACCGGCGGGCCGGTTCCAACGGATCAGATCCAGATACAAAGCAAAACGCGCGTTCACAGGTTGCCGTTCAACGTTCAAGATAGTCGGGTCACGCCAGGGAGTTCACAGGCATAGATGGCATTGCGCAGGGCCGCAATCGCCTCGTAACGGGTAAAGCTGCGCCGCCACGCCAGCACCACGCGACGGGTGGGTGGCTCCGCACCCTTGTTATCGGTGACTGGCAGGTACTTGATATAGGCGTCTTCCTGACGCCGTTTTTTGGACTCCATGGCCTCGCGCGGCACGCTCAGACGCGGCACCAGTGTGATGCCCATGCCAGCCGCCACCATGTGCTTGATGGTCTCGAGACTGGAGCCTTCAAAACTCTTGCGAATGCCTTCGGCATTGCTGGAAAAGCGTGCAAACTCCGGGCACACCTCCAGCACATGGTCGCGAAAGCAGTGGCCATTGCCCAGCAACAGCATGGTCTCGTTTTTAAGCTGCTCGGCGGAAACGCTAGTCAGTTCTGCCAGCGGATGGTTCATCGGAACCGCAGCGTAAAAAGGCTCGTCATACAGCGGCGCAGTAGCCAGACCGGCATCGGGGAAGGGTTCGGCCAGAATGGCGCAATCAATCTCGCCGGTACGCAGCATCTCCAACAATTTGACAGTGAAGTTCTCTTGCAGCATGAGCGGCATCTGGGGCGTGCGTTGAATCACCTGGCGCACCAGATCGGGCAACAAATACGGTGCGATGGTGTAGATCACGCCCAACGCCAACGAACCGGCCAGGGGGTCTTTGCCGCGTTTGGCAATGTCCTTGATATTGGCGGCCTGCTCCAGCACGCTTTGGGCTTGGCGCACGATTTCTTCGCCCAGGGCGGTAACTGTGACTTCGTTGGCGCTGCGCTCAAAGAGTTTGACGTCCAGTTCTTCTTCGAGTTTTTTGACGGCTACCGACAAAGTTGGTTGCGACACAAAGCAGGCTTCGGCCGCCTTGCCAAAGTGGCGTTCACGCGCCACGGCCACGATGTATTTGAGTTCGGTCAGTGTCATGGCGCTATTGTCCTATTGTCTTAGGCCTTTAAAAATTCCGCCTTGGTGCCCAGCCAGCGTTGCACGTGTTTTTCGGCCAGGTGCGGGTGACGGTCCAGCATCTTGGGCGCCTCCTGGCGGGCCCAGTCCAGAAGTGCAGTGTCGGTGGCCAGATCGGCAAAGCGCAACATCGCGTCGCCACTCTGGCGTGCGCCCAGAAATTCGCCGGGACCCCGAATTTCAAGGTCGCGGCGGGCGATCTCGAAACCATCATTGGTCTCGGCCATGGCCCGCAAGCGCTCGCGCGCCGTCTCGCCCAGGCGCGGCGCATCGCCAGTGGAATACAGCAATACACAAGCCGAAGCCGCCGCACCCCGTCCGACGCGGCCGCGCAGTTGGTGCAGTTGGGACAGGCCAAAGCGCTCGGCGTGCTCCACCACCATCAGTGACGCGTTGGGCACATCCACGCCGACCTCGATCACCGTGGTGCTGACCAGCACAGCAATCTTGCCGGCGACAAATTCCGCCATGACTGCTTTTTTCTCGTCCACCGGCATGCGCGAATGCAGCAGGCCGACCCGTGTTGTTGCGTCCTCCGCGACGGTCCCCGGCTCCGACGCCTGATCCCTTTGGCTGGTACTTAAAGTGCTGTGCCCTTGCAGCGCCGCGCTGAGTTCGGCATGGGTTTGCGTGGCATTGCTGAGATCCAGAGCTTCGCTTTCCTCGATCAGCGGGCAAACCCAGTACACCTGCCGACCTTCGCCAATCTGGGCGCGTATGCGCTCCACCACCTCACCACGCCGGTGTTCATGGATAACCTTGGTAATGATGGGGGTGCGACCGGGCGGCAGTTCGTCCAGTGTCGAGACATCCAGATCGGCGTAATAGCTCATGGCCAGCGTGCGCGGAATGGGCGTGGCCGTCATCATCAACAGATGCGGCTCAAACGGGTGCGCCTTGTCGCCCTGCTCGGCTTCAGCGCCCGGCCCCACGCTTGCTTTGCTGCGCAAAGCCAGTCGCTGCGCCACGCCAAAGCGGTGTTGCTCATCGATGATGGCCAGCGCCAGGTTCTGGAAGCGCACCTTGTCCTGAATCACCGCGTGCGTGCCCACCACCAGCTTGGCCTCGCCGCTCTCGATCATGGCGAGCGCCTCACGTCTTGCCTTGGTCTTCTGGCTGCCGATGAGCCACGCAGTGGTAATGCCGAGAGGCTCCAGCCAACTCACCAACTTGCGGAAATGTTGCTCCGCCAGAATTTCGGTCGGTGCCATCAGTGCACATTGCCAACCGGCGTCCATGCAGATGGTGGCGGCCAAGGCGGCAACCACGGTCTTGCCTGCACCCACGTCACCCTGCAGCAGGCGGTGCATGGGCACATTGCGCGCCATGTCACGGGCAATTTCAAAGCTGACGCGCTGCTGGGCTTTGGTGAGTTCAAACGGCAATGCGGCCAGCAACCGCGCATGCAGGGTGTCGCCCACCTTGCCCTGGAGCGGCGGCGCGCGCAACTCGGCGCGTGCGCGGCGTGACTGCAGCTGCGACAACTGCTGCGCCAGCAACTCTTCCGCCTTGAGGCGCTGCCAGGCCGGATGGCTGTGGTCCTGCAAAGTATCCAGCGACACATCGGGCGTCGGATGGTGCAAAAACTGCAGTGCCTGGCGCAAGGTCCACAGCGCATGCGGGTTGAACTGACTCAGGTCGCCGGGCGGAAAAGTGTCGGACAACTCGGCGCGCGCCAGACCGCCCAACACGGCCTTGCGCAAATAGGCCTGCGGCATGCCGGCCACGGTGGGATAGATGGGCGTTAGCGCCGTGGGCAGATCACCACCGGCGGGTTTGCAATGCGGG
>CAIQEX010000231.1 GCA_903870955.1 uncultured beta proteobacterium | reverse complement strand
TTCCTGGAGCGAACAGAACGCGCTCTACTTCGGTATCAAGGGAGGAGGCGCGAAGCACAACCACGCACACATGGATGCGGGGTCCTTTGTGCTCGATCTGGATGGGATTCGCTGGGCCAAGGATTTGGGCATGCAGGACTACAACAGCCTGGAGAGCCGTGGCATCGATCTCTGGAACATGAAGCAGGGCTCGCCACGCTGGCAGGTCTTTCGCGTCGGCAATGCGGCACACAACACGCTGACGATCGACAACAGTCTGCACAACGCCAGCGGCATGGCGACGTTGCGCATGGAGGGCGACGCGCAAGCCGTGCTGGATCTCAGCCCGATCTTCCTGCCCGGACAACTCAAGCAGGCCACGCGCAGCGCGCGCGTTGAAGGCCAGAGCGTCACGTTGACCGATGACGTGCGGGGCGCGAAACCGGGCAGCACACTGCGCTGGACGATGGCTACTGAAGCGGCGATTGCAATCGATGGAAGCCAGGCAACGCTCACGAGTGCTGGCAAAACGCTGCATGTGCGTTTTAGCGGTAGCCCGGTGACACTGGACGTCCAGGATATATCAGCGCCGCGTGCGGACTACGACAGTGCCAATCCGAATACCCGCCAGCTCATCGCGCATTCACCGGTCAGTGCTGAAGGGGGTTGGCAAGTGGTCGCGCGGTTTTCTCGGGATTGAGTGCCAATTCAAAAACACTGCGATGCGCAGGAGTCACTCAAGCACGATGCGGAATGGAGACTATGGGTATCACCACGGACGCGGTGTAACTGGGGCAGGCGTAGCGGTCAATATCCCATTGGTTCAGGGGGAACGAACCGCAATTGGAGAGTCTGCGAAACGGCGAGTGGTAGATGCCGCATTGGTATTTATCGTTGGCAATGGGCTCCAGAAAGACGCAGCGGCGGTCCATACAGCAATTGCCGCATTGCACACATTCGCCGTGAATCTCCTGCGGCACTTGCGAGCCACGACCCATCACATCATGAAAGTAGTGCTGCGCTGGACCTTCTTTCAGGGCGGCGATATGAATCCGGACTTTTCTCAGCGTGTCACGGTATTCCAATACATATTTGCGGCGCATAAACAGGAGGGAGGCCAGCAAGGGCATCAGCGGCAAAAACAGGTAGAGGCTGACCAAATATAGTTGGGCAATGGCGGGCGCGACGATTTTTCTCAAGCGGAATTCCCCAAAAGCTTTTCATATAAGTGTCGTAATCTAAGCAAATGGCAAGTAAGTCGTGTGACAGTTCGCTAGAGTGTTTACATGCGCGCGCACTCCGTTTTTAATACGGCCTGACAGAATTTTGGTGAAGCAATTGAGCACTACGGACAACCTGGAACCGGTTATTTCTGAAATCACCTTGCACGAAGAAGTGCCTGAAGGGCGTGTCATTCAAGGGCATGACATGACCTTTCATGCCCCCGTGTATGGCGAACTGGTGTCCAGCGGTGGCAAGATTGGCTTTGAGAACACGCTGGGTTGGGGCAGCGTGGTGAATCCGAAGGGTCGCGTGCATGGCAAGAAGCGCGTGTTCCATGCCACGCTGCAGGCTCCGGGTGGGGTGATTGAATTGGCCAGCGCCGAAAGTTGCCTGATCATCGGGCGCGAAGTGACGCTGCGCGAGGCCGTCAAGTGCCAGATCTTTGCGCACACCCTGCATATCGGGACGGCTGCCGGTTGCCTGATCGCCGGGCGTAACGTGAACATACGCCATGCCAAAGACCACAAGTCCGAATCCAATGTGATCACCATGGTGGTGCCAGACATGCCCGACTTGAACGCGGTGCTGGCCCCGCAGAACGCCGAGATTGCCGACTTGAGCGCGCGCGTTGCCGCACTGACCCAACAGATTGACGCCTTGAAGGCCGATCCAGCGCTAACACAATATCTCTCCATCCGCGCCAAGGTGCGGGTTGGCATGCTGGAACTTAGCGGCGACAAGGCCGAGGGATACCAACAGATGTCCGAGCGGTTGGAGGGCACGGCCAAGGCACTGGAGTCGGCCGTGGCTGCAAGGAGACCCCTTGCCGAGGCCGTGGCGTCAGTCACCCGACAAGTGCAGGAAATACGGCAGGGGCATGCCGCGCGCCTGGCCGACTGCCGTTGCAAGATCGAAAGTGTGGGCGGAGAAACCATCGTGCGCCAACTGCTCGAAGCACACGACGACCCGGACTTGAGTCTGATTCCCCTCCCCATGATCCCCAAAATTCTGTTCCGCAACGATGCGTCACTGAAGTTTCTCTATGCCGTGCACCAGGGCAAAGTGGATTGGAGTGTGGCTTGAGAGAAAGCCACCGCGTCGCAGTCTTTTAGCTGGCCGCGTTCGGCCGACCAATGGCCTCGGCGACGATCGTAGCCTGCAGCAAGCCGGTGTCATCGCGTGCATTCGGCATGTATTGCTTGGTGACACTTAACTTCACTTGGGGCTTGGGCGCACCCATCTCCACCACTGCGTCGTGTGCCAACTTTTCTGCCAGGGCTTGCGCAGTTTCCAGGGCCTCGTGTACGTCGGTGAACTGCAGCGTGTTGGCGTAAGAGTGCATGCGGAACAGGCCCGTGCCGTCGCCCATGACTTCGACCGTCACGCTGCGTGCCACGACACCCGTAGCGGCCCCCACGGCATTGGCCACTTCGCAGAATTCGGGGAACACCACTTCGCAACCCAGGCGGCGGCGTACCTCTTCGTAATAGACCTTGACCGGCCCACCGACCGCCACCACCGGGATGCTTGGCTTGAGGCTCACGGTCGCGAGTCCGAGCGTGCCGCGTCCCGAGCACACGGCGTTGGTCAACGGGTTGTCGGCCATATCTTCACCAAAGGCGGTTTGCAGAATCGCCAGGCCCGTCAGACGCACCGTCTCGGCCCAGATATCCTGCGCAAAGGCGCGCGTGCGTTCGGGTGTGGGGAACTTCATGTCGCGCAAGCGGCAGGCCAGTTGCGTGGCCATTGTGGCCGCTTCGGGCGACCAGTTGGCTTGGAGGCCGAGCACATGCGACACGTCCGAGGGCGTCAGGCTGCTGACCTGCACCAGGCCTTTGCGCTGCAGCATGGCAATGGAGCGCTGCGCACTCAACGACGTAGCCAATTTGCGCAGGGGCTGGGGTGCATGGGTGATGGTTTGCAGCGCTTCCAACTCGCGCGCACTGAGTCCGTTGTGCGTTTTGTCGCTATCGGCGGCAAACGGCAGCAGCACAAACTTGCCGTGCATCGAACCACCACCTTGCACATCGTCCAGGTCGGCGCGCAGCATGGCCAGCACTTGCGGATAGCGCGCAGCCACCAGGGACACGGGTGCCACGCGTTGTGGTCCCACCTGAATTCTGCCGTTGGCGTGCAGCGTAATTTCGCTGTCGCCCCCCAGGCCGATGGTGCGCACGTCGATGGCCCGCACCATGGTGCGCCAACCGCCCACTTCGGCACCTTCTGGCTTGATTTTGGGGCGACCCTCGATGAGCAATCCGAGGTCGGTCGTGGTGCCGCCCATGTCCGACAGGATAAAACTGTCCAGGCCACTCAGCCACTGCGCGCCCACGAGGCTGGCGGCTGGGCCGGACAACACGGTTTCAATCGGCCGCGTGGCCACCGACTCGGCCAGCGCCAGCGAGCCGTCACCCTTGACGATCATCAGCGGGCACTGAATGGACAGTTGCGCCATGGCGCGTTGCACCGCGTCGATCAGCCCGGAAATGCGTGGGATCAGGCGCGCGTTGAGCACGGCGGTCAGCGCCCTGCGCGGCGCGTCCAGCGCAGACGACAACTCGGTCGATAGCGTGACCGGCTTGCCGGTGCGGGCCACGATGAGGTCACGGGCTTGGTGTTCGTGTTCGCCATTACGAACGGCAAACGTGGAGGCCACGGCAATGGCATCCACCCGGCTGTTCATTGCGTCCAGCGCGGCTTCCAGCGCCACCCCATCCAGCGGACAAACGGCGTCGCCGTTGTGGTTGTGACCGCCAGCAATCACGGCGATTGGAATGTCGGGGAAGGCCTTGGCAATACCGGTGCGTTCCACCATGGCGGCATCAAAGCCGATCAGGATTACGCCCGTGGCGCTGCCGTGTCCTTCGACCACGGCGTTGGTGGCCAGCGTGGTGGACACCGATACCATGGCGATGTCTTGCGGCGCAATGTCATGGCTCAATTTGCCAAGCGCTTGGGTGATGGCCTCAGACACGCCTACGGCCAGATCCCCCTTGGTGGTAATGGCCTTGGCGGTGGCAATAATGCGGTGGCCACGCGCCTCAATGATGGCGGCGTCGGTGTAGGTTCCGCCGGTGTCTACGCCAATCAGGTAGGTGTTTTGGCTGCCGCTCACGGTGCGGACTTGTCGGCATCGCCCGCTGGCGCTGCACCGCCTGAGCGGCGGCCGCGGCCGCGGTTCAGGTTGGCCCCCGCTGCGGCGCCCCCCGCACGGCTTTGCTCACCACCCCATTGCGCGCGCGCGCCGGTGGAGATTTCACCTAAAGCGCTGACAACGGCTTCCAACTCGGGAGCCGGGCCTTTGGTGTGGGCGTCCAGCGCGTCTTTCATGGCGCGCAAATGCTTGGGGCTGGTGCCGCAGCAACCGCCGATGATGCGGGCACCGGAATCCAGAGCCATTCTTGCGTACACACTCATCAGTTCGGGCGTGCCGTTGTAGACAATGCTGCCGTCCACATACTGGGGAATGCCGCAGTTGCCCTTGGCCACCAGCACCACGTCGGGGCCCATGGCCGCTGACAGGTTGTGGATGCAGGCCACCATTTCGGACGCGCCCACGCCGCAGTTGCTGCCGCAAGCGGCGAGGCGGGGCGACAGGGATTTTTCGATCTCGGAAAAATCGCTGGGGGAAATGCCCATCATGGAGCGGCCGTTGGTGTCAAAACTCAGCGTGCAGACCACTGGCAACCCGACCGAACCGGCACCGGCGACGGCGGCTTCCACTTCTTCGCGCGAGGACATGGTTTCAATCCACATCACATCCGCGCCGCCAGCCGCCAAAGCACGCGCCTGTTCGGCAAAGGCGGCCTGTGCCAGTTCCTTGGAGAGGGGGCCGATGGGTTCCATGATTTCGCCTGTCGGGCCGATGCTGCCGGCGACCACAACAGTGCGGCCGCTCTTGTCCGCCACTTCGCGCGCGATGCGTGCCGCAGCGGTGTTGAGTTCGGCCACGCGGCCCTCAGCCTTGTGCAGTTTCAGGCGGTACTGGGTGCCACCGAAGCTGTTGGTCAGAATGATGTCGGCACCTGCGTCGACAAAACTCTGGTGCAACTTGGCAATGCGGTCCGGGTGCTGGGTGTTCCACAACTCGGGCGCGTCACCCGACATCAGCCCCATATCAAACAGATTGCTGCCGGTAGCGCCGTCGGCCAAAAGCCAGGGGCGGGTTGCAAGAAGTTCGGTAAAGCGGTTGGTGGTGGTCATTGAATACGGCGCTCGCGGAGGTGAGCAGATTGGGTAAAGCGGGAGTCTGATTTTGCCTGAGGCTGCAAAACCTTATGTCCTGGGTCAATAGAGTTGGGTATTTCCGATTGTTTGTTGGCTTCCAACCAGCGTTCAACCATTTCCTCAAGTTCTTTGCGTGGGTATGCGGGCATTTTGTTTTCCTGAATAAGTATTGAAGCAAGCTATAAAGGATGCTCATAATAACTGA
>CAIQEX010000230.1 GCA_903870955.1 uncultured beta proteobacterium | reverse complement strand
GTTGCGCTCTACCAACTGAGCTATTCCCGCGTTTCAAGCCTCAGATTATAGCGCAATTTTTTGAACATCAAAGAACTGCGCTAAATTCAAAGAGCCTTTTGATCTTCAATGCTTCACTGTTTCCTGAACGCCATCCACCTTTACGGGTGCAACGGCAGGTGCCACAGCCTCATCATCAGGCAACGCGATAGGTTTGGTCTCCAACGCCAAGTCCAACACCTGATCAATCCACCGCACCGGCACAATCTCAAGTCCGTTCTTGACGTTCTCAGGAATATCCTGCAGGTCCTTTGCATTCTCTTCAGGAATCAGAACGGTCTTAATGCCACCACGCAATGCTGCCAATAGTTTCTCTTTAAGACCGCCAATCGCGGTGACTTCACCACGCAGCGTAATTTCCCCTGTCATGGCCACGTCACCCCGCACCGGAATACCCGTCAGCGCCGACACAAAGGCCGTGGTTAGCGCAGCACCTGCGCTGGGTCCGTCTTTGGGCGTCGCACCGTCGGGCACGTGGATATGAATGTCCTTTTTCTCGAACACTTCGTCCTTGATGCCCAAGCGCCGAGCACGGCTGCGAACCACGGTGCGTGCTGCTTCCACTGACTCTTTCATCACATCCCCGAGTGAACCCGTGCGTGTGATAACGCCCTTTCCTGGGGTGATGGCCGCTTCGATTGTGAGCAAATCCCCGCCCACCTCGGTCCATGCCAGACCCACCACTTGACCAACCTGATTTTGTTGCTCGGCACGACCATAGCTGTACTTGCGCACACCCAAAAATTCGTTCAAGTTATCGGCATTGACCTTGACTTGAGGCGTCATCTTCTTCAGCAATAGACCCTTAACCACCTTGCGGCAGATTTTGGACAAATCGCGCTCCAGCGACCGCACGCCGGCTTCTCTGGTGTAGTACCGAATAATGTCGCGTATGGCATCCTCACCTATGGCCAATTCAGAATCCTTGACACCATTGTTTTTCATCTGCTTGGGCAGCAGATAGGTGACGGCAATGTTGGTCTTTTCGTCTTCGGTATAGCCCGCCAGACGAATCACTTCCATTCGGTCAAGCAGGGCCGGCGGAATATTCATGGAGTTGGAGGTCGCCACAAACATCACATCGCTCAAGTCAAAGTCGACCTCTACGTAATGGTCGCCAAACTTGTGGTTCTGTTCGGGATCCAGCACCTCCAAGAGTGCGCTGCTGGGATCGCCACGGAAATCGGTTCCAAGCTTGTCAATTTCATCCAACAAAAATAGCGGATTACGTGTACCCACCTTGCTTAGACTTTGCAAAACCTTACCTGGCATGGCGCCAATATAAGTGCGACGGTGACCACGGATTTCCGCTTCGTCCCGCATGCCGCCCAATGCCATTCGGACGTACTTTCTTCCCGTCGCTTTGGCAATGGATTGCCCAAGCGAAGTCTTACCCACCCCCGGCGGGCCCACCAGACACAGGATGGGAGCCTTGACCTTGTCGACTCGCTGTTGCACTGCCAGATACTCCAGGATCCGATCCTTAACCTTATCCAGACCATAGTGGTCTTCGTTCAAGACGTTTTCCGCATTGGTCAGGTTGTGCTTTATCTTTGTTTTAGCGGCCCAAGGAAGTCCGGTTAGCACGTCGATGTAATTTCGCACGACCGTGGCCTCGGCCGACATGGGCGACATCAGCTTGAGCTTTTTGAGTTCTGCCTCGGCCTTTTTCAGTGCCTCTTTAGGCATCTTGGCAGACTTGATCTTCTTTTCAATTTCTTCTATGTCCGCGCCGTCTTCACCCTCACCCAGTTCCTTCTGGATAGCCTTAACTTGCTCGTTTAGGTAGAAGTCGCGCTGATTCTTTTCCATCTGGCGCTTCACGCGACCACGAATTTTTTTATCGACGTTAAGAATATCCACTTCGCGCTCGATCTGCTCGAACAGGTTTTCCAGGCGCTCTTTCACGCCAGACAGGCTTAGCACGGCCTGCTTTGCGTCCAATTTGAGGGGCAGATGCGCAGCGATGGTGTCGGCCAGGCGACCGGCGTCATCTATGCTGGAAATGGAAGTCAAAATCTCTGGTGGAATTTTCTTGTTGAGCTTCACATACTGATCAAACTGCTGCATGACAGCACGGCGCAGCGCTTCAACTTCACTGCTTTTGCCACGCGTTTTATCGTCAACCGTTTCGCCCATTTCAACGGGCGAAACATTGGCGGTGAAGTGCGATTCGCCCTCTTCGATGTGATTGACCGAAGCACGTTGATGACCCTCGACGAGTACCTTCACCGTGCCATCGGGCAACTTGAGCATCTGAAGAATGGTCGACACGCAACCCATGTCAAACATGTCAGAAACCAGAGGATCATCTTTAGCAGCAGCTTTTTGCGCAACCAACATAATGCGCCGCTCTGCTTCCATCGCAGCTTCCAGCGCCTTGATGCTTTTGGGACGTCCCACAAAAAGGGGAATCACCATATGGGGGAACACAACGACATCCCTCAATGGGAGAAGGGGCAAATCAATCGCGTCGCTAGGTAAGGGTGTGTGACCAGACATGGATAAACCTCTTTGTAACCAAATTAATATGGTTCGCTCTTCAAAAAATTCAAGCCGTTCCCATTATCAAACGGGAAAAATACAGCGCAATCTAGCCAAAGATGCCCAAAAACATTACAAATAAAGTCTTTGGGCAGTTTTTGCACTAGGCTTTTTTAGCCGTTTCGCGGTACACCAACAGCGGCGGCTTGTTTTCT
>CAIQEX010000229.1 GCA_903870955.1 uncultured beta proteobacterium | reverse complement strand
GATCGCGACGGGTGACGGTTTGGTGCGCTTTGATGGGTACCAGTTCCGTCCCCAAGAGCGTCAAAGCACATCGCCAAGTCACCGCAACCTGGGTTGGATCCGCGCCTTGCTGGCCGGTAAGGATGGCAGGGTTTGGATCGGAACGGAGTCCGACGGCTTGGCCGCTTACGACCCGGATACCGATCAGATACAGGATTACGGCAGCCTGAAACACCCCGTCATTGCGGCAGAGCCCGAAGCGCATGCAACACCTCCGCCAGCCATTCGGGCTTTGGCCGAAGACGCACGTGGCCGTATCTACATGGGCAGTGTCGGCGGTGGACTTGAGGTGTTTGACCCCCCATCCAGGCGCTTTACCGCCTACCCGCATGCAGACCAGCCTGGGTCGCTTCCCGATGAGCGGATTCAGGCCTTGCTGATCGACCGCCAGCAAACGCTGTGGGTCGGCAGCTGGACGGGGCTGGCACGCCGCACCCAGGACAGTGGCCCATTTGAAACGATTGGCGGCAGCCAGAACACGTTGAGCGGGCATGTCATTCAGGCACTTTTCGAAGCCTCGGATGGCCGCATTTTGGTGGGTGCACAAGATGGACTGCTCGTTATCCTGGATCCTGCTACAGGCCAAAGCACCCCGTTGTCATCCGGCGAAGCTGCCTTTGATCACGCTCCCGTGACCAGTTTTGCCGAAACACCGGACCACGCCATATGGGTCGGACGCTCCGGTGGCATCGAGATTTTTGACCTCCAAAGTGGAAAGTTGTTGCGACACCTGCAGCACGATGTGCGTCGGCCGGCTGGCCTGGCGGGAGATGATGTCACGCAGCTGATGCTGGACCGCGCAGGCTGGCTGTGGGTCAGCGGGTTTGGCCTGGGTCTGCAGCGCCACAACCCTGGCAACAAAAGTATCGCCTTGCGCGAAGCTGATCTGGACAGTGCCAGTGTTCTGAACAAGGCCGATATCCGCAGCTTGCTGCAACGAGACGACGGCGAGATTTGGGCCGCCACCGGAAGTGTTGCAGTGGCACTACTCGATGCTTCCTTGCGCGTGCGCGGTCTGCTGACGCCCAGTGGGGGTGGCGTACAGGCCATGGTGCAAACAACCGATGGAAGCGTATGGCTCGGTTCGGACTCCCGTATCAGTGCCTACGACCGGCAGCATCGGCTGCTGCGTCAGATCCCCCATCCAGGAGGGCAATCGCGCCGTCTGTTTGAGAGTCGGGACGGGACCTTGTGGCTGGGAACCCAGGACGGCGTCTACCAACTCAATCCGGCCGACCAGAAACTAAAAGCCTTGCGTGACGCCGAGGGAAATCCGCGCGGCGAGATCCACGCTTTCGCGCAGGCACCAGACCACAGTGTCTGGATCGGGACCACCCTGGGTCTTTACCGGGTGCCCGAAGGCGGCCAGCGCATTGAGCGGGTGAAGATGCGTCCCGGGCAGGGCTTGGGCAGCGACATCGTTATCGGCATTCTGTTTGATCACGCAGGCACGCTTTGGGTCGACACCAGCGTGGCGGGCCTCCATCGGTTGCAGCAGTCAACGCCCGAAGGGGCTTCGTTTGACCGCGTCAGTGAGCGCCATAGCCGCAGCGGCAAGCCCTTCGGCGCGAACCTTCTGGAGGATGCACGGGGGCGTATCTGGTCGCAGATGGGCGTTTACGATCCGGCGCAGGATCGAATCACCGACCTCACTGCGGCCGATGGCGCAGACCTCGGCACGGGCTGGTTCTTTTCCTATACCAAAGTGGCAGACGGTGGCTTGCTCTTTGGTGGCAGCAAGGGCATTTTGATCGTCCGACCGGAAGCCTTTGACGCCTCCGCCTATGCGCCCCCGGTATTGCTGACGGAACTGCGCATCAATGGGGAGCGACGTTCATTGGGCAAGTCGGGTGATCACATGGCGCTAACAGACAGCGACCGCAGCTTCAGTTTCGAGTTCACTGCGCTGGATTTTGCGGACCCGCAGCGTCTGGAATACGCCTACCGGCTGGACCCCTTCGATCCGGACTGGATCCATGCGTCTGCCAGCATGCGCGTGGCTAGCTATAGCAACCTCGATCCCGGCGACTATCGGTTGCGTATACGCGCCACCAACCGCAGCGGTACCTGGAACCCATTGGAGAAAGTGGTTGCCATTCATATTGCGCCCGCCTGGTGGCAAAAGTTGTGGATGCGGGCGATCTTTGCCGCCCTGGCAGTGCTGCTGGTGGCTGCCATTGTGGCCCTGCGCACCCGAAGTCTGCGACACGCCCACACGGCACTGGAAGAAAAGGTTCACCAACGCACCCGGGCGCTGGAGGCCATGACGCTGGAGCTTGAATTGCGCCAACAGGCGCTCGAGGAAGCCAGTATCCGCGACCCGCTCACCGGATTGCATAACCGGCGTTTCCTGACCCAGTGCATTGACGCCGATGTGGCGCTTTCGTTGCGTGCCTATGAAGGCCAGCAGAGCTATGGCGCGAGCCTCAACGGGGCTCAGGACATGCTGTTTTTCCTGTTTGACATCGACCATTTCAAGGATGTCAATGACCGCTATGGCCACACCGCAGGAGATGAGGTGCTGCGCCAGTTTTCGGCCCGACTGAAAGCCGTATTTCGGGACACCGACTACCTGATCCGCTGGGGCGGTGAGGAGTTCCTGGCCGTCGCACGGCAGACCGAGCGGGCAACGGTCGTGGAACTCGCCGATCGTGCCCGTACCGAAATTGCCGATGCGCCCTTTGTGCTGGATGCCACGACCCGCATCCAACTCACCTGCTCGGTCGGCTTTGCCTGCTTTCCGCTGGACACGTCAAACCCACGCCAATTCAATTGGGTTGATATGGTTCAGTTGGCTGATTCGGCGATGTACGTCGTCAAGCACCGAGGCCGCAATGGCTGGGCAGGTGTGCGGGGCTGCAGAGACCTGTCTTCAGATGGGCTGCAGGACTGGATCCGGCGTCCGCCCGAGGAGTGGGTCGATTCAGATAATGTGGAAACCGTCTTCTATGAATCGGTTCGACAGGCATTAACAACCCCCGGCGTGCTCTAAGAAGCGAAATCAAATACTATTTCGGGCATGAAAAAAACATTGCTTGCACTCGCCGTCATGTTCCAGTTTGCCGCGGCACATGCCGATGTCGCACCATTGCCAAAAGGCAAGTGGCCAGTCACCGTCGCGGAAGCGGTGCCCCACATCATTGCAACGATGCAGCCTATGCAAAAGTCAATCGTGAGCGACACCAAAAAGGACAGCCTGTTTCTGCTGCAAAGCGAATGGGGCGAGGATATCGAGCATCTGCTGGGGCTTGACAAAGGCAATACGGCGCTTGTTGAAGCCGCGTGTGGCCATCCCTGCAAAGTTGAGCAGGCAACCTTGATCTTGATGGAGGCGACCTGGGCGGCACTTAAGCAGTGAGGCCCACGGCGCCAGCCTCGCTGACTACTGCATAGCCGCAGCGGGGCGACGCGATTTCACATAGGCATCGGTGGGCTGGTAGTCCTTGCCATCGGCATAGCGCCATTGCACCATGGTGCCCTTGGGGCCGTGCAAATCCAATTTGCCGACATAGGCACCCATGGTGCTCTGCTGGTCTAGCGCGCGGAAGGTGGTGGCACCGAAGGGCGTGGTGAACTGCAAGCCGCGCATGGCAACCACCAGTTTCTCGTTGTCCACACTCTTGGCTTTGCGGATAGCGGCAAAGATCGCCTGCATCGTGGAGTAACCCACCACGGAGCCCATCTTGGGGTTCTCGTTGTATTTCTTGTAGTAGTTGGAGGCGAAAGAGGCGTGGTCGCGGGAGTCAATCTGATCCCACGGGTAGCCGGTGACGATCCAGCCTTTCGGCGTCTCGTCCTTCAGCACGTCCAGGTATTCCGGCTCACCCGACAGCAGTGAAACCACGGGCATTTTGGGAAACACATTGCGCTGGTTTCCTTCGCGAACCAACTTGGCCAAATCGGCACCAAAAGTCACATTGAAGATCGCGTCCGGCTTGGCTTGGGTGATGGCTTGCAGCGTGCTGCCAGCATCGAGTTTGCCCAGCACCGGCCACTGCTCGCCGACAAACTCCACGTCCGGACGCTTGGCCTTGAGTTGCTCGCGAAAAGTGGCCACCGCACTCTGCCCATATTCGTAATTGGGTGCAATCGTGGCCCAGCGTTTGGCGGGCAACTTGGCGGCCTCTTCCACCAGCATGGCGGCTTGCATGTAAGTGCTGGGGCGCAGACGGAAGGTGTAGCGGTTGCCCTTGTCCCAGACCAGTGCATCCGTCAGGGGCTCGCTGGCAACAAAGAGACGCTTGTTCTTTTGTGCATGGTCGGCCAGAGCCAAGCCCACATTCGACAAATAGCCACCGGCCAGCACATCCACCTGCTCGCTGCTGGTGAGTTCGATGGCGTGCTTGATGGCTTCTTCGGGCTTGCCGGAATCATCCCGCGAAATGACCTCGACCTTGCGTCCGAGCAGACCCCCCGCAGCATTCACCTCTTCCACTGCCAATTGCCAACCCTGGCGATACGGCACGGTGAACTGCGGGATGCTGGAATAGCTGTTGATCTCGCCAATTTTTATGGGTTTGGTTTGGGCAAAACCCGCACTGTTTGTGGCCAGCGCCAACACGACAAAACTTTCAACGACAAACTTTTTCATGACATCTCCGGAAGGCCGATACCCTACCAGCTTTTTGACCCGACCCCATCTGAATCATCAGCGATTGATGGGGTCAAATAGACAACATGACGCGGGGTACTTCACTGGCCAGCGGTCTAGCGCGCTAAATCAGGCCATTGACCCCAGCGAGCAAATAGCCCGCCAGGCAAGAGGTGCTGACGCCAATGAGGCCGGGCAAAATGAAGCTGTGGTTGATCACGTACTTTCCGATGTGCGTTGTACCTGAGCGATCAAATTGGATGGCTGCAAGGTCACTAGGGTAAGTCGGCAATATGTAGTAACCGTACGAGGCTGCCGCAAAGGCCACGATGTATCCCGGCGGAACGCCAATCGCCAAACCAACTGGAACCATGGCGCTTATCGCAGCCGCCTGAGAGTTGACCAATTTCGATACCAGCAACAGTGCGATGGCGTAGGTCCAAGGTTTGGTCTTGACCAGGTCGGTAAGCGTCGCCTTCAGCATCGGCAAATTGGCATCAAACACCGTGTCTGCCATCCAGGCAATTCCGAATACAGCGATAACCGCAATCATCCCGGCCCTGAACACTTCGGTTTTGCCAATCGTGGCGGGGTCTGTCTTGGTAAAGACAATGATCAATGCACCCGCTAGCAGCATGAACATCTGAATCGCCAGAACCATGGACAGGGGCTTGCCATTCATGCTGGGACGCAAGGTCTCGAAGGCTCCCAAAATCGCCACCACCGCAATCGAGCCCATGAATATCCACATGGCACGCCACTGGTCGCGGGAAAGCGTCTTCCCCATCAAAGTTGCTCCATCGCCATAAATGATCCGACGCTGCTCCGGGTCTGCAATCCGGGCCTGAAATGCGACATCGTCCTTCAGGTCTTTGCCGCGAAACCAACTGAAGATACCGATCATCAGTACGCCCGCCAGCGTGGAGGGAATGGTGATGGAAAGTACTTGAATAAAGTCGATCACGCGACCATTGACAGGAAACTTGGCCAGGAATGCAACCAAAGAAACGATAGCCACCGACACCGGGCTGGCCAGGATGCCCATCTGGCTGGCTATCGACGATGCAGCCATAGGGCGCTCAGGCCGGATGTCGTTCTTGATCGCGATGTCGTAAACAATCGGCAGCATGGTGTACACCACGTGGCCCGTGCCGCACAAAATGGTGAGAAAACAGGTCGTAAATGGTGCCAGGATCGACACATATTGCGGGTTGCGACGCAGTAGTTTCTCCGCCCCCTTGAGCAACACATCCAATCCGCCAGAAGCCTGCAAAGTCGCAGATGCGGCAACAACGGCGATGATGGTCAACATCACATCGACGGGTGGTTTTCCAGGGGGCAAGTGAAACGCAAATGTCAGAAAAACAATGCCTACGCCGCCCAAGAGTCCTAGCGCGACGCCGCCCTTTTTGGCGCCATAAAAAAGGCAAACAAGAATGATCGCAAGCTGCAAGATGGTATCCATATTCTTCTCCTTATTTGGATACCTCACTGTAGCTTCGCTAGGCGACAGACCGGCTCATGGCACTGCACACTTATTGATACGCATCATCTATTGCCAAATGAGCAAAGCCGTCAATTCAACGGCCCAAAGTCACCACACGGCCACCATGTGGTTCGTATGACTCAGCGTCGGTCGGCTAACGTTCCTTGATGTACGGCTTGCCCGAGGCCTGCGGTGCTACCGCTTTGCCGATGAAGCCAGCCAACAACACCACGGTCAGCACGTAGGGCAAGGCCTGGATGAACTGCACCGGCACTTCGCCCACCACCGGCATGGCAACACCTTGCATGCGGATCGCTGAGGCGTCGAGGAAACCAAAAAGCAGGCACGCCCACAGCGCACCAAACGGATTCCAGCGCCCGAAAATGAGCGCCGCCAACGCCATGAAGCCGCGGCCAGCCGTCATGTTGGCAGAGAAATTGGCGCTTTGGGCCAGCACCAGATAGCTACCGGCCAGACCGCACAGCATGCCATTGAGCGTCAATGCGGTGTAGCGCAGTCGCAGTACCGAAACACCCGCGGCATCGACCATCTGCGGGTTCTCACCGACGGCGCGCAGGCGCAAACCGAAACGGGTGCGAAATAGCAACCACCAGGAGACTGGCACCAAGGCGTAGGAGAAATAGACCAAGGCGCTGTGGGTCAGCAATCCCTCGCCTAGCAACCGTCCGACCACTGGAATAAAGCTGAGCCAGTTGCCCGCATCGGCAAACATGGGCTGGATACGTACGCTGGTAGCCACCGGTGGCGTCTGGCCACCCTGGGCGAACCAGGCAATGCCGAGCACCACAGTCAGACCCGCCGCAATGATGTTGATGGCCACGCCAGACACCACCTGATCGCCGGGATAGCTGACGCAGGCCAG
>CAIQEX010000228.1 GCA_903870955.1 uncultured beta proteobacterium | reverse complement strand
TGAATATTTTCAACACGAAGTACGTGCTGGCGAACCAGGCCACAGCGACGGATGTGGATTACTCCAACATCGAATCCGTGGTCGGCCACGAATATTTCCACAACTGGACCGGCAACCGCATCACCTGCCGCGACTGGTTCCAACTGTCTCTGAAAGAAGGCCTGACCGTATTCCGCGACCAGGAGTTCAGCCAGGACCTGTGCGCCGACCCTTCGGCCCGCGCGGTCAAGCGCATCGAAGACGTGCGCGTGTTGCGCACGGCCCAGTTTCCGGAAGACGCAGGCCCCATGGCGCATCCGGTGCGCCCCGACAGCTACATCGAAATCAACAACTTCTATACCGTCACGATTTACGAAAAAGGCGCTGAAGTAGTGCGCATGATGCAGACCCTTGCAGGTGCGCCAGGGCTGTCCGGACGCAAAGGCTTTGAGCGTGGCATGAAGCTGTACTTCGAGCGCTTCGACGGCCAGGCGGTGACGTGTGACGACTTTGCCCTGTCGATTGCCGACGCCAATCCGGACTCCCACCTGGCCAAGTTGTTGCCACAGTTCAAACGCTGGTACAGCCAGGCCGGTACGCCGCGCGTGGCTGCACGCGGCGAATACGACGCGCAAGCGCAGACTTACACCCTGCATTTCAGCCAGAGCTGCGCGCCCACAGCCGGCCAGCCTGACAAGCAAGCCTTTGTCATCCCGATCAGTCTGGGTCTGGTGGGTGCCGCCAGTGGCAATGCCCTGCCCCTGCACATCGCTGGCTCGTCGACGGCCACCGAGGGCAGCCACCTGTTTGTGATGACGGCGCAGGCCGAATCGCTCACGTTTGAAAACGTCACCGAAGAGCCGGTGCCCTCCATCCTGCGAGGTTTCTCGGCACCGGTGTTGCTGGATTTTGAATACAGCGATTCCCAACTGCTGACTCTGCTGGCCAGCGATCCGGATCCCTTCAACCGCTGGGAAGCCGGTCAACGTCTGGCGCTACGCAGCGCCATGGCGGCGATTGCCTCCGGCAACACGGATGGCGTGCTCAACGCGGCCTATGTGGATGCCATGCGCGCCGTACTGCGCCATTCGACGCTTGACGCCGCTTTCAAAGAGTTGGTCCTGACGCTGCCTTCGGAAACCTACATCGCCGAGCAATTGGCCTTGGTAGACCCTCAGCGCATCCACGCGGTGCGAGAAAGCATGCGCCTGCAACTGGCCACCGCTTTGCAAACCGACTGGGAATGGGTTTTCTCCATGCACCAGGACAACGGGGCCTACAGCCCTGACCCGGTTTCCAGCGGCCGACGCGCTCTCGCCGGTATGGCACTCAACTTCCTCTGCCTGGCAGCGGTGCAATCTGGCGACCCGGTCTGGCCCGGCAAGACCCTGCAGCGCTTCAAGGACGCCGGCAACATGACCGATCGTTTCAACGCCTTGCAGGCCCTGGTCAGTAGCGGCCACGAACTGGCTGCAGGTGCGCTGACGCGTTTCCACGCCATGTTCAAAGACGAAGCACTGGTGCTGGACAAATGGTTCGCGCTGCAGGCCGGCGCACCGGACCGTGCGGGTAATGTGTTGCCCGCCGTGCGCCAGTTGATGACACACCCCGACTTCAATCTGCGCAACCCGAACCGGGCCCGCAGCGTGATCTTCAGTTACTGCAGCGCAAACCCGGGCGGCTTTCACCGTGCGGATGCAGCGGGTTATGTTTTCTGGAGCGAACGCGTCATTGAACTCGACGCCACCAACCCGCAAGTGGCTGCCCGACTGGCACGTGCCATGGACCGCTGGAAGCGCTTGGCGGAGCCCTACCGCAGCGCTGCCTGCGAGGCACTGAAACGCGTAGCCGCCAAGGCAGACCTGAGCAATGACGTGCGCGAAGTCATTGAACGCGCCCTGGCGGATTGACGAGCCCCGTCGCTTGCCACGCCGTGCGCTGCGGAATACATCCTGTTAATTAAGAAGGTTTTATATGGCACCGAAAATTTCCCTGACGCGCTATTTGGTCGAAGAGCAGCGCATTGACGGCTCCATCCCTGCGCAACTGCGCCTGCTGCTGGAAGTGGTGGCGCGCGCCTGCAAGAGCATCAGCCTGGCCGTCAACAAAGGCGCTTTGGGCGGCGTGTTGGGCGTATCCGAAGGCGAAAGCGAAAACATCCAGGGTGAAATTCAAAAGAAACTGGACATCATTGCCAACGATGTGCTGATTGAGGCGAACGAATGGGGTGGCCACCTGGCAGCCATGGCCAGTGAAGAAATGGTGGGCATCCATCTGGTGCCCAATCGCTACCCGCAGGGCGAATACCTGCTGCTGTTTGATCCCTTGGACGGCTCGAGCAATATCGACGTCAACGTCAGCATCGGTACCATTTTCAGCGTGCTCAAAAAACCTGAAGGCGCTGGCGTTTCTGAGCAGGACTTTCTGCAGGCAGGAGCCAGGCAGGTCGCTGCAGGCTATTGCATCTATGGTCCGCAAACCACCCTGGTGCTGACGGTGGGCGACGGCGTAGCCATGTTCACACTGGACCGCGAACAGGGCTCGTTTGTGCTGACCCAACGCAACCTGACGATTCCGGAAGACACCAAAGAATTTGCCATCAACATGAGC
>CAIQEX010000227.1 GCA_903870955.1 uncultured beta proteobacterium | reverse complement strand
CTTCAAACTAGGCAGGGTGATGTAGAAGAACTGCTGCATGCGCCGCGCGCCGTCCATGGTGGCGGCCTCATATATATCTTTGGGGATGGTCTGCAACGCAGCCAGATAGAGCACGGTGTTGAAGCCGATGTAACGCCAGAACACCACAATGGCCACCGCTGGTTTGACGTTCTCGGCGCGGTTCAACCAGTCGATCGGCACACCGGAAATCAACCAGCCCAGCCCAGGCACCTGCGACAGCGCATGCAGGGCGATGTTGATCATTCCGTAGTCGGTGGAAAACAGCGTGCCGAACATCATGGCAATGGCCACTGTGGAAGTGATGTAGGGCAGAAAGTAGGCGCCAATCACACTGTTGCGCGTGCGCTTGAACGAGGTGTGAATGAAGTAGGCCAACGGTATCGCGATCACATGCTGTGGCACACCCGAGGCAAAGGCCAGCCAGGCTGTGTTCTTGAGTGATTTCCAGAACCACTCATCGGTGATGGCGAAGGCGAAGTTACCCAGGCCTACAAACTTCATGCTCGACAGGCCCGCCGTCGGCTCCCAACTCTGGAACGACAGGTAGAAGGAGAACACCAGCGGAAAGATCCCGAACACCACAAACAGGATCAGAAACGGGCTGACCAGCAGATACGGCACGTAGCTAGGCGACAGGCGCCAGGTCTGGCGCTGTGACGGGGAATTGGCCATGGTGGCTTGCGCGCTTTAGCGGGCTACGCGACGTTCCAGCAGAGCCTTGGCATCGGCCAGCGCGGTCTTGATGTCCTTGCCCTGGTCCAGCACCTTGTCCATCTCGGTGTTGATGATTTCTTCTGCGATGGGGTCCAGCTTGTGCACATCAACCGCCGTGATCTTGTCGGCCGCATCGCGCCACAGCAAACGTGCTTTTTGTCCACCCAGGAATTCGATGGGCTGGTCAAAGAAGGCATCCTTGTGGACATCGAGCAGGGCCGGGAATGCGTCCTGCGATTTGAAGGCGCTGAGTTGCATCTCGGGGTTGAGCGTCATCATCTGAATGAACTCCCACGCCAGCGCCTTGTTCTTGGACACCTTGGGGATGGTGTAGAAGCTGCCACCCCAGGAGCCATAGGCTTTCTCGGGCAGTTGGGATACGCGCCACAGGCCCTTGGTGTTTGGGGCCAGCCAGTTGTTCAGGTGGCCAGCCAGCCAGGCACCCGATAGTTGGGTGGCGATGGTGCCACGCTTGAAGCCTTCAGACCATTCGTTCGACCAGGCGCCGATTTTTCCATCGAGCTTCTGTTCACGGACCTTTTTGGCCAACTCGAAGGCGCGCACAAAGCGCGGTGTGTCGACCAGCACCTTGCCCTTGTTGTCGATATACAGACCTTCGCCGGCCTTGATGTCGGAACGGATCACGATGTCTTTCACATCCCGCGCATGGGCCACCAGATAGGCGCCTGTGGCAGCCTTGATCTTGACCCCTGAGGCGACGAAGGAGTCCCAGGACTGGGTCAATTCGGCCTCTTTAACGCCTGCCTTCTTCAGCAGGTCATCGCGATACAGCAGCGTGCCGGGGCCGATATCGGAGGGCACAGCCACCACCGTGCCCGCATTGGTCGTGCCCTGGCGGAAGGCATAAGGCACAAAGTGCGCTTGCTGGGTCTTGATGCTGTAGGGTGCGGCGCCGAGGTCTTCGAGGCCGCCGCCTTCGGCAAAGCGTGCCACAAAGCCGTATTCCACGACCATCACATCCGGCAGGTTGGAGGAGGTGGAGAGTGCCGTCGTCATGGCCGTGTGGTGATCTGAAAAGGCACGACTAATGACCTTGATCTCGACATCCGGGTGCTTTTTCTTCCACATCGGTATCGCCGACTTGGCAATTTCATCGACCGCCGGGAAGGCAGCAACCGTGAGGGTTTGCTGCGCTGAGGCGGTGGACATCAGTGTCACCGCAGCGGCACCGGCAATAAGTAGTTTGGCCGATGTGGCGAAAAGGGGGTTGGCATTGCGCATGGGATCTCCTGTGGAACTCGTAGCAATTGTGAAAGCGCTTTCATTATAGGCAGCACTTATCCAAAAATTTGCTCAGGGTATTCCCGATATGCGACGAAACTAAATCGACAGGCGGCGGCAGGACTCGCGTGTCACCAGTCGCGGTGCCGGCACTTCGAACACCGGCTTGTCGCCAGACAGCATTTGCAGCAGGACCTCGACGGCCTGTTGCCCCAGTTCGTAAGCCGACTGGTGAATGCTGCTGAGTGGCGGATTGGAATACAGCGAAGAGGACAGATCGTCATACCCGATCAGTGACACGTCCTCCGGCACACGCAGGGAATGGCGGCTCAAGCCCAGCGCGGCACCCACCGCCATTTGGTCATTGGCGGCAAAGATGGCTGTAAAACGTTTGCGCGTGGCCAACAGGTCGGCCACTGCCTGCAAACCGCTCGCCTCGTAGAAACCACCCTCTGCCACAAGCAGCGGATCAAAGCGGATACGTGCAGCCTCCAGGGCGTTGCGGTAGCCCTGCAGCCGGTCAATGGCATCCGGATGCAGCGGGTCGCCGGAGATAAATGCAATCTGGCGGTGGCCGAGGTCAATCAGGTGCTGGGTCGCCAGGCGCGCACCCTCCACGTTGTCGCAATACAGGGCCGCCAGGCCGGGGGCGCTGAGTTTGCGGCCCGTCACGACGATGGGCAGTGACTTCGCATACGCCTTGAGGGCCTTGTCGGTCAGGCGTCCGGTCAGCACGATGATGCCGTCGACCCGGCGCGATAGCAACATATCCATGCAACGCGTTTCGACCTCTGCATCCCACTGGCCACTGACAAATAACGGGCTGTAACCGAGTGGCAGCAATTTCTCTTCGATGCCACGCAAGGCCGAACCGTAGAACGGGCTGTCCAAAGCCTGCGTAACCACACCGATGCTAAAGGTGCGTCCCCCGGCCAGCCCCCGTGCCACGGGATTGGGCACGAAACCCAATTTGGCGATGGCATCGTCCACGGCTTTTTTGCGAACTGGACTGACAACAGCCGTACCGTTCAGGATGCGGGAAACCGTTGCCGGTGATACACCCGCTTCTTTGGCCACCATGTCCAGGGTGATTACTTTGGACGTTGTGGAGCTTGCGGCTCTGGCAATGCGTTTGGGGGGCGATGTCGACATAGGCGGGATAATAATCCAATCCGCAGAAATGAAAGCGCTATCTCGTGCAGCGTCATGTCCATTTCGATATTTATCATCTGCGCGAGACAGGGCCCGGCCGTGTCATGCAGCCGGCGATTTGCAGGCAATCTAGAGGTTGGACTAAGCCGTTGCAGGTCGCAGTATGAGCAAGGTAATTTCGCTGCGGAAGTGGCGCTTGGGTGGCCCCCAGTAGCCGGTGCCAACGGAGGTGTAACTCCACATGCTGCCAAAGCGGTGCAGCCCCCGGACGACGGGCTGCTGCATCCGCACAAAGTGGTTCCACGGCCACCATTGGCCACCATGGGTGTGGCCGTGCAAGGCCAGATGAAAACCGGCACGCGCAGCGGCGGGCGCCGTCACCGGTTGGTGCGCCAACAGCACGCGCATATCAGCGCTTTCGCCCTCGCCCCGGATGGCAGCCTGCGGGTCACACGCCAGCTCGGCAATAAAGCGACCCGTCGTGTGGTCGGTCACGCCCGCCACTGCCAGTGTCGCGTCGCCACGGCGCACGATGTAATGTGCGTTCAGCAACACGTGCAGCCCCAAGCGGCGGAACTCATCCACCCACGCCAGAGCGCCGCTATACATCTCATGGTTGCCCAGCACCAAAGCCACACCGTCCCGCGCCTTTAAATTCTGCAAAGGGGCGACCTGCGCACGCAGCGCAAGCACATCTCCGTCAACACATCACCGGTGATGGCCACCAGATCAGCCTGCAACGCATTGACCTGATCAACCACACGCTGCAGGTAGGCGTGGCCGATGGTTGGCCCGATATGTATGTCGGTAATCTGCGCGATGCGAAACCCGTGCAACTCTGCGGGCAAGCCCTGAATGGGAATATCTATCTGCACCACAGCCGGACGCATGCGCGCCACCAGCAAGCCCACGGTGGTGGCCAAAAATGCCAGCCCCATGACGCCCCAGGCGCTGGCTTCATGGAGGCCCCGCACGGGTAGTCCCAGTCCATCCAGCGGGGGTAACAGAACGGCGCGCAGCAGTGCCAGCACAAACAGGCTGGAGAACATGCCGAGTGCCAGAAGCCCGATCCAGGATGCGGCGGCACCCCAACGTGGATTGCGTGCCCGCAAGGACAACAAGCCTGCCGGAATAGCCAAGGTGCTCAAGATCAAATAAAACCCGAGACCCACATTAAATGCCGCGTTGCGCGCAGCCGGGATGTTGAGCAGGCTCCAGACCAGATAGTGCAAGCCCATTACCAGCGCCAGCAAAATGGCCAAAGGCAGCCAACCGGGCGTGCCTCGGCGTGTATTGGTTGCTGGGGTAGGGTTGTCGGCAGGAACGGTGGTTTCCATAG
>CAIQEX010000226.1 GCA_903870955.1 uncultured beta proteobacterium | reverse complement strand
CCGGGGCCAGAGCTTGGTGGTGTGGGCGATTCGCGAAGGTCGCCAAGCCGCACGTTCTGTTGATGAGTTCCTGATGGGCAGCAGCGTCCTGCCCCGATAAGCGTTTTCCCTTATGATGCAAAAGCCAGATTTACGCTGGCTTTTGTTTTTTATGGCCACACCTTTGTCTACTTCCCTCGTTGAATTTCAGAACGTCCGCTTCGGCTATGGCGAGCGGTTGATTCTGGATGACGTGTCTTTCACCATTCCGCGTGGCAAGGTGACGGCGCTGATGGGCGCGTCGGGTGGCGGCAAAACCACGGTCATGCGCCTGATTGGCGGGCAGCACCAGGCTCAGCAGGGCAAGGTTTTGCTGCATGGTTTGAAAGATTCTGGCGAAGTCCTGGATGTCGGGCATATGAAACGCGAGGCCCTTTATCTGGCGCGAAGGCGCATGGGCATGCTGTTTCAGTTTGGCGCCCTGTTCACCGATTTGAGCGTGTTTGACAATGTTGCGTTTCCTCTGCGTGAGCACACCACGCTTTCTGAAGACCTCATTCGTGACGTGGTCCTGATGAAACTGAATGCGGTGGGTCTGCGTGGTGCGCGCGACTTGATGCCATCCGAGGTTTCCGGTGGCATGGCGCGCCGTGTGGCGCTGGCCCGTGCGATTGCGCTGGACCCGGAACTCGTGATGTACGACGAGCCCTTTGCCGGACTGGACCCGATCTCTCTGGGTACTGCCGCCCGCCTGATCCGTCAACTCAATGACGCCATGGGTCTGACCAGTATTGTGGTGTCCCATGATCTGGAGGAAACCTTTCACATTGCCGACCAGGTGATCATCATTGCCAACGGCAAAATTGCCGCGCAAGGTACCCCTGATGAAGTGCGCCACAGCGATAACCCGCTGGTGCACCAATTTGTCAACGCCTTGCCCGAGGGGCCTGTGCGCTTTCACTATCCCGCCGACAGCGTGGACGCTGACTTTTCACAAGGGGCCCAACGATGAGTTGGTACAAGCCTTCCGAGTTGGGTTATGCGGTGCGCAGCAAATTGGCCGATATGGGTTTTGGCGCACGCCTGTTTTTGCGTCTGCTGGCCTCGATCGGCGCCACGCTTAAGCGCCCCGCTTTGTTGCGCGACCAGATCCATTTCATGGGTAACTATTCGCTGGCCATCATTGCGGTATCGGGCGTTTTTGTGGGCTTTGTTATGGGCTTGCAGTACTACTATGGCCTGCAGCGTTTTGGCGCAGCGGATTCGGTGGGCGTGCTGATCAGCCTGAGCCTGGTGCGTGAATTTGGCCCGGTGATATCCGCGTTGCTGTTCGCGGGGCGCGCCGGAACGTCGCTGACGGCCGAGATTGGTTTGATGAAGTCTGGTGAACAACTCAGTGCCATGGAGATGATGGCCGTAGATCCCGTGCAGCGCATTCTGGCGCCACGTTTTTGGGGCGCAGTGATTGCCATGCCTCTGTTGGCGGCGATGTTCAGTGCCGTCGGTGTGATTGGCGGCTGGATTGTCTGCGTACCATTGATTGGCATCGACGAAGGGGCTTTCTGGAGCCAGATGCAAAGCGGCGTCGACGTCTGGAAGGATGTAGGCAACGGCACCATCAAGAGCATTGTTTTCGGTTTCGCGGTCAGCTTCATCGCGCTCCTGCAAGGTTATGAAGCGCAGCCGACACCCGAAGGCGTCGCCCATGCAACCACGCGCACCGTGGTGATGGCGTCCCTCACGGTTCTGGGTCTGGACTTTGTCCTGACCGCAATGATGTTCAGTATTTAGGAGGAAAAAGACATGCAACGCTCCAACACGGATGTATGGGTCGGCTTGTTTGTGCTGCTAGGGGGCGCAGCATTGGTGTTCCTGGCATTGCAGGCGGCCAATTTGCTGACCATCAGCTTTGACAAGGGTTATCAGGTTACGGCCAAGTTCGACAACATCGGCGGTTTGAAGCCCAAGGCGGCGGTCAAAAGCAGTGGTGTCGTGGTCGGACATGTGGACGCCATCGGCTTTGATGACAAGACATTTCAGGCCAAGGTGACTTTGTCCATGGACAAGCGTTACACCTTTCCCAAGGACAGTTCACTCAAGATTTTGACCAGTGGGCTCTTGGGTGAGCAGTATGTCGGAATCGAAGCCGGTGCCGACAGTGCCAACCTGGCTGCCGGCGACGCCATCAGCACAACCCAATCTGCGGTGGTGCTGGAAAACCTGATCAGCCAGTTTCTCTACAACAAGGCAGCGGACGGTCCTGGCGCTGACAAGGCCAAGCCGTGAGCCGGTCAGGTTTGGGCGTGAATGCCCTTCGCACCGCTTTACTGATTTTGTTGCTGGCCCTGCAAGGCTGTGCCACGGTGACCCAACCCAACCCGCGGGACCCATTGGAATCATTCAACCGGACCATTTTTGGCTTTAATGATGTGGTGGACAAGGCGGTTATCAAACCGGTAGCCACGGGCTACCGCGCGGTGACGCCGAATTGGTTGCGCAAAGGCGTTGGTAACTTTTTCAATAACCTGGAAGACGTGTGGTCCGCAGTGAACAATGGCCTTCAAGGGCGCGGGCAGGAGTTCAGTGACAGCGTAGGTCGGGTCATGGTCAACAGCACCATAGGTCTCTTAGGTGTCTTTGATGTCGCCAGCGATTTGAACATTGAGCGCCATACGGCTGACTTTGGTTTGACGCTGGGTCGATGGGGCGTTGCGCCGGGACCTTACGTCGTACTGCCTTTCTTTGGGCCGCGCACGCTGCGTGAAGTTGCAGGACTTCCAGTAGATACCCGTGGCATGCCCGTGTACAACATCGGTGATCAGGAGACCCGAACCCTGTTGCCGATAGTGGATGTGATCGATCTGCGGGCCAAATACCTGAACGCAGGAGATGTGCTGGAAGGTGCCGCACTGGATGCCTATTCCTTTCGCCGCGACGCCTACTTCCAGCGCCAGCGAAATATTCAATATGACGGCAACCCGCCGGAGGAAGACAGTGAACCTTGATACAAGCTTTACCGCATCGCAACGCTGGTCATTGGCGTGCCGTCCATAATGTGAACCATCTTCTGCTCCTATAGGTGATCATGAAAAGAGATTTTTTACGCAAGCTGCTGACCGGATTGACCATGCTCGCCGGCTTGAGCCTTGGTTTGCAAGCCCGCGCGGAGGATGAAGCCCCCGATGTGCTGATCAAGCGGCTGTCGGTCGAGGTGTTGGACACTATCAAGGCTGACAAATCCATGCGTGCGGGTGATCTGACCAAGATCGTGGCGTTGGTGGATACCAAAATTCTGCCCAACCTTGATTTTCAGCGCATGACGGCCTCGGCGGTCGGTCCGGCTTGGCGCCAAGCCACGCCTGAGCAGCAAAAGCGCCTGCAGGACGAGTTCAAAGTTCTGTTGGTGCGCACCTATGCCGGTGCCCTCGGTCAGGTGAGCGATCAGGTGGTCGCCATGAAACCTCTGCGTGCCGCTCCTGAGGACAAAGAGGTCATCGTTCGTTCTGAAGTCAAAGGCAGCGGCGATCCCATTCAACTCGATTACCGTCTGGTGAAAACACCCGGGCAGGGTGCTGGCTGGAAAATATACAACATCAACGTGTTGGGTGTCTGGCTGGTGGAAAACTACAAAAGCCAGTTTTCAGCTGAAATCAATGCCAAAGGGCTTGACGGCTTGATCACCACGCTGGTAGAACGCAACAAAGCCAATTCCAACGCCAAGAAGTCTTGATATGCTCGTGCTGCCCTCGATCCTTACCCAAACCCAGGCCAACGATTGCCTGGAAAAGCTTACGCAAGACGTGCAGCGCGAGGCTGAGAATCAAGTCGTGGTGGACGCTGCGCCTTTGAACAGTTTCGACTCTTCCGCATTGGCCGTTTTATTGGCGGTGCGCCGCGAATGTGCGCGGGCTGGCAAGCTGTTTGCCGTGAAAGGTCTTCCGGATCGGTTGCGTGATCTGGCGGCCTTGTACGGCATCGAAGGTCTGCTCACTGCTGCCTGAGCGTAGGTTCGGCACAGGGCTTAAGCCCTGTGTGACCCGCCGCCAACCATCGCAGGTAAAATAGAGGTCTTACATGACCGCTATCTCTTTTCAATCCGTCTCCAAAGCTTATCCATCGCCTAAGTCTTCCAAGAACAGCGAAGCAGGAAGCACTTTTCTGGCCCTTGACGGCGTCAGCCTTGATATCCAGGAGGGCGAATTTTTCGGCCTCCTCGGACCCAATGGAGCTGGCAAAACCACCATGATCAGTGTGCTGGCAGGGCTTACCCGTGCCACCAGCGGACGCGTGAGCGTGCTGGGCCATGATGTTCAGAGTGACTTTGCCGCAGCGCGGCGCAGTTTGGGGGTCGTACCGCAAGAACTGGTTTTTGATCCGTTCTTCAATGTCCGCGAACTGTTGCATATTCAGTCCGGTTACTTCGGAATCAAGAACAATGGTGCCTGGATTGATGAGTTGCTGGAAAGCCTGGGGCTGTCCGACAAGGCCAATGCCAATATGCGCCAACTGTCTGGAGGCATGAAGCGGCGTGTGCTGGTG
>CAIQEX010000225.1 GCA_903870955.1 uncultured beta proteobacterium | reverse complement strand
TGAACTGTTCTTGAGCGGTCTGGACAAGAATGTCATGGCCACAGAGGGCGATGACAAGCCAGGGTGACGCCTTTGGGATAGCCCCTTGAGAAACTAGGTGGATAACCCCAGGCACCTTGAAAACCTAGGGTTAACCCTTATAATTAACTCATACCACTTTACTAAAGGATTGGCTATGCACCGTCTAATTGAGATATCCAAGGGTTTTGCTTTAGCCCTGCCAAAGTGGCAGGCACTGGCCGGAGCGCTTTCCTGATGGCCCCCGTCATGCAATCCACAAGCGGGATTTCGCCCACTTTTGTTGAAATGGCGCGCGTTGGCAGCGACTATATGGCCCTGCCCTTTGATATGGCGCGTGAACAGTACGCCAAGTCCGTACGTGCCGGACTGGTGGAACGCTCGCTGATCGCTTCAGCCCGCTTTGAGCGTGCCCTCAGTGCGCTGGAGCAGGTGACACTGGGCTTCATGGCCCGCAGCTACCAGTAGACATAGCCGGATAAGGCAGGTTTTACCGGCTCTTATCTGCCCCAGCTGAATGCCGCAAATCACCATAGTTGCCGGTGTCATGAGACGCTAGGAGGTCAGCATGAAGCTTGACTACGAAATTTACTATCGACCCTTGATCGATACGCAAAGCACGCTCCGCTTCCCTTGCGACATGCAAGGCCATGTGGATCTTGATGGGCTGAGTCCCGAAGCGGTAGAAAATTATCTCTATGCGCGCGCCATGGTGGGCCGTGATTACGCCTTACCTGCGGTCATTCCACAGCAACCCATTGCAATGGTTGCTGAAATCAGTTCCTGAATAGGGAACGAAGCGACTTCGTTCCTGTCGTACAACAGGTTTAGCGCCCTTTTGCGCCAAGCCTTTGGCGCGATGCAAAATGGACACCCTGCGGCCAAGTACGGCTGTCAGGGAGTAAATACTTGTCTGTTTCCACTCGCTTAGCGTTGCCTCAGGAATTTCGCGCCGGATTTGAAGGTGCACTGCAGGGTGCCTCTACCTTAATCACCCCTGTGCTTCTGTACATCGGTCTGCTGGGCCCGCTGGCCGGAGGTCCTGGTCTTTGGAGCACATTGCTGTCGGTCACGCTGGTGTCTGTTCTACGACTGGTGATGGGTGGTTCAAGCAGCATCCTTACGGCGCCTCGTACCGCGTCCACGGCGACCTATGTGGCGTTGGTGCTGCATATGGGGCTGGCCGCATCTGCGAGCCCGGGTGCCGGGGGTGCGGTACTCAACGCAAGCCAACTGCGCCTGGGCCTGGCTGCCGGCAGTTTGATGTACTTGCTGGCAAGCTTGTTGGTCACGGTGTCCGGTCTGGTTGGACTGGGACGGGTCTTCAAAATGATTCCGACGCCCGTGACCAATGGCATCAGCAACGGCAGTGCCTTGCTCCTGTTCACCCTGGCTTTGGGACGGGTCGTATCTGGCGGATGGGCAGCCGGTGGCATCGCGCTAGCGATGTTGGCGGGCTCCTACGCGTGGACCAGGTTTCAGCAAAGAATGCCACGGCTCCGAGCCATACCGTCGATTTTGTTTTCTATCGGGATCGGGTTGTTGGGTACCTGGCTCTTTGCAGACACTTTCGTGGTGGCACATACGGGCATCACCTGGGGCATTTTGGAGACAGGCTTGCAATGGACATCGGTCATGCTCTGGGGCAACTTGGCAAGTGATCAACTTGGCGCACTGCTGATGCTGGGCATTCCAGGTGCCATGACGCTGGCGCTGGTCATGGTTCTGGAGACCTTTACGGCGGCCAGTGCCATGGAAATTCGTTTCGGTGTGCGTACCGATCCCAACCGTGAACTAATCGCGCTGGGTGGTGCCAATGTGGTGAGCGCCCTACTGGGCGGTAGTCCCAGCAGTGGAAGCCCGGTGTACAGCATCGCGAGTTGGACTGCGGGTGGTCGCGGTAAAAGCGCGGCGTTATTTTGCTACGCCATGGGTGGCATGGCGGTGTTGTTACTGAGCCCCTGGTTTGTGGCGCTTCCGGCTGGACTTGCCGCCGGCATGTTGATTCTGCAAGCGGTGCTGACCGGAAGTTCGACCTTTGTGCAGAATTGCCTGGACGTGGTGCGCAGCGGTCGCTGGAGAAATCCAGACTCGCAGGATCTGGGTTTCTGGATCACCTTGATCATCTCACTGGTGGGCTTTTTCGGTAACCTGATTTGGGCCTGTTTCGCTGGGGTGGGGCTTTCTTGTCTGGCCGTGCTGCGACGGGTATCGGCCAATCTGGCGGCACGCTGGGTTTACCTTGACAGCTATCGTTCGCGGCGCATCCGTACCGTGGCGGAGGCCGATGCGTTCACGCATCTGGCGCAGCATGTAGGTATCCTGCGTTTGACGGGGCACCTGTTTTTTGGCAACAGTGGTCGCATTACCCAGCTAGCTGACGAATTGCACGAGGATTGTGTCTGCGTGGTGGTGGACCTTAGCCAGGTGCATGATGCGGATCCCAGTGGGATGGATGCGGTGGGCTGGTTGTTGCGTACCTTGCTGAAACGAAGATTGCGCGTCGTACTGACTGGCCTGGCCAAGACCCGGGTGGAGGCGCTGCGAAACCTGCCGATGAGCCTTCCAGGACTTGAGCAACGCGTAGATTTGG
The DNA here is from genome assembly GCA_903870955.1 of uncultured beta proteobacterium. Lineage (GTDB taxonomy): Bacteria > Pseudomonadota > Gammaproteobacteria > Burkholderiales > Burkholderiaceae_C > Allorhodoferax. The sequence continues at coordinate 26,471 of CAIQEX010000225.1, read as the reverse complement.
ACCGTGGTCTGGAATTGTGTGAAGACTGGGTATTGCAAAACTTCACCAGTTTGCCCTTTGCGCAGTTGGCTCGGACGATCGAAGAAAACAGTCTCTTGAATGGGCTTTCGGAAGACGAGATTACCGCTGTTTTGATGGTTGCTGATATTCGGCGTGTGGTGCAGGGTGAGGCACTGTTTCGTAAAGACGAGGCTTCCGATGGCGTTTGGATGCTGCAAGTTGGGCAAGTCAGCATTCTGGCTGGCATGGGTCCTGATGCCACGCGACTGGCCACCTTCGGTCCCGGGCAGTTTGTTGGTGAAATGGGATTCATTGACGGCGACAGTCGGTCTGCGACTGCGACGGCTGACACTGACGTGGAGGCCGTGTTGCTGGACAAACAGGCGATCGCTGCACTGGTGCGAGACCATCCGCATGCGGCCTTGCGCATTACCCGCAATATTGCCAATGAACTCTCGCACCGGGTGCGCAACACCTCAGAGGTTTTGGTGCAAGAGTCGGATGAACCCTATTCGAATTGGGCCAACAGTGCCATGGGCACGTTGGCCAAATAGTCCGCTTAAGACTGTCGAACGATCAGCAAGGAAATCAGGCTGATACGGGTCAGGTTTTCGGCCACGCTGCCGACCAGCAGGCGCTCAAAGCCGCGTACACCGTGTGCGCCGATGACCAGCAGATCACTACCCCAGGCTTCGGCTGCCTCGGCGATTGCTTCGGCCACGCGCCGGTTGGCGGATTCGATGAGCAGGCGCTCGGCCTGGCAACCGGCAGCGGTGGCGCGCGCTACTGCTTCGTCCAACATCTTGTTGGCACCCACACGAATCTCAGCTTTTATCTTGTCCACATCGATGTAAGAGCCAAGGCCCATGCCGTGCTGCATCAGACCGGCCTCATCGGCCACAAAGGTAATGCAGATGCTGGACTTCAGTGCTCCCGCCAGGCCAATGGCCTCATCGAGCGCCTTGCGCGCAGTGGAACTGTTGTCGATAGCGACGAATATTTTCTTGTACATGGTTGTGATCTTTCGTTTAACGAACCACCATCAGGGTGAACGGGAATACATAAGCTTGCAGCGTCACAAAGATACCGACCAGGCAAGCCAATGCGATGGAGTGGAAAAACACATAACGAAGGATGTCGCCTTCGTGGTTGAACCAACGCGTGGCCGTAGAGGCTACGACGATGGACTGCGCATCAATCATCTTGCCCATCACACCACCGGAACTGTTGGCAGCGCCCATCAGGTTGGGTGAAAGCCCAAGCTGCTCTGCTGCAACCTTTTGCATGCCACCGAAGAGCACGTTGGAGGCTGTATCCGAGCCGGTCATGGCCACGCCGATCCAACCCATCAAGGTGCCAAAGAAGGGATACAACACACCGGTGTTAGCAAAGGCCAGGCCGAGTGTGGTGTCGGTGCCGGAGTAGCGCGTCAACGTGCCCAGGCCCAACATCAACACGATTGTGGCCAGCGAATAGCGCACCAACCATGCGGTACGACCAAAGGTCTTGACGATTTCCCAGGGCTTGTAGCTCATGACCAAGGCGCCGATGATGGCGGCCAGCAGAATGCCGGTGCCCGTTGCGGACAGCAAGTTGAGCGTGTAGACGGCTGCTTCCTTGGTGGGTTGGGCCACCACGGGGGCCACTTTTTCAATCATGTTGTGTAGACCGGCCATTTCGAACTTGGGAGCGTAGATGCCGTTCAAATAGGTCTTTACGGGTGGCAGACCCCAGACAAATACAAAACCAGTCAGGATGGCCCAGGGCGTCCAGGCCTTGATCAATGCTTCGCGGCTATGCACGACCGGAGCGACTTCTTCCTTGGCATCGCCACCATCGGTTTCGTGTCCTTTTAGGGAAGGTGAACGCCAGATTTTCTTGGGCTGCCAAACGCGCAGGAACAGGATCAGCGAGACCATCGAAACAATCGCGGCAATGATGTCCACCAACTCTGGTCCAATGAAGTTGGAAACCAGGTATTGCGGGATCGCAAACGACAAGCCGGTCACCAGAATCGCCGGCCAGATTTCCATCATGGCCTTGCGTCCAGCAAATGCCCAGATCAGCCAGAAGGGCACCATCAGCGAGAACAGCGGTAACTGGCGACCGATCATGGCCGTGACCTGCATCAGGTCGTAACCGTGCACCTTGGCCAGTGTGATGACCGGCGTTCCCAAAGCACCAAACGCGACCGGCGCGGTGTTGGCAATCAGGGACAGGCCCGACGCGGCAAGGGGCGAAAAGCCCAGACCAATCAAAATGCCTGCCGTCACTGCCACCGGCGTACCGAAGCCCGCAGCACCTTCAAAGAAAGCACCGAAGCAAAACGCGATCAGTAACAACTGCAGACGCCGATCGGTGGTAATGCCGGAGAGTGAATCCTGAAGCACCTTGAAGCTGCCGTTTTGCTCGGCCAGTTGCTGCAAAAAGATGATGTTGAGCACAATCCAGCCGATTGGGAGCAGGCCGGTAAAGCCGCCCAAAAGTGCTGCTTTGCCTGCCATTTCGGCCGGCATGCCATAGCCCAGCACGGCAATCACGACCGCGCTGAGCAGGCCCAGACCGGCAGCGATATGCGCCTTGATGTGTAAGAAGCCGAGACAGATCAGCATCACCGCCACCGGCACGGCGGCCAGTAGGGTTGAGATGACCATATTCCCGAATGGGTCGTATATTTGTTGCCAGATCATAGAATTCTCCTCATGGGTATTTGAAAATTGAAAAGTTGAAAAAAGGGGGGCAAGGTTAGGTGCGCGTAAGGTCTTTATGTTGGATGTTCAGCAAACTGCGGCGTCCTCCTCACGGCTGCACTCTTCGAGCAGATAAGCCACTGAGCGGTATGGCCGCCCGGTTTCCTCGGTCAGACCGATCTCGCAGGTGCGGTTGGTGGAAACGCCTTCGCAGCAATTGCTGGGCAACTCTGCGTGGATCTTGCGCAAGGCGTGCGCATTGAGTTCGGGCACGACAAAGCCACGGTCCCCGGCAAAGCCGCAGCACGTTACGCCTGCAGGTTCCACCACAGTTTCGGCACAGGCGGCCACCAAGGTGCGCAACTTCTCGTGGGTGCCGGTGCGCCGCGCGCTGCAATTGATGTGCAGAGCAATCGGGCCAGGCTTTTTGTGCATGCGGTGGTTCAGGCGCGGCAACAAGGCGTCAACCGCGAACTCATGGAAATCCAGAATTTGCACGCGCCCCGCCAACAGCTTTTGCATCCGTGCCGAGCACGAACTGGCATCCAGAATGATCGGATACAGGCCGCCCTGGCCATCGTCGGCGGCGGCCAGCAGCGCGCTGGTCAGCGCGTTGGACATGGCGTCGGCCTCTTCGGCCATACCCTTGCTGGCCAGCATCAGGCCGCAGCACAGTTTGTCAAAACCTTCGGGTAGTCGCGGCGCGTAGCCAGCGCGGATCAGCAATTCGATGACGACATCGGCCAGGCCCGCTTCACTGCTGTTGTTGCCGCCAAAAATGCGCGCGCCACAGGTCGGGAAATACACCACCGGGTCGCCGGTTGCGGTGCGGGCCAGCGGTGATCGGCCGGCCTGCGGCATGGTCTTTTTCCATACGCCGCCAGAGAGCTTGTTGAGTAGCTCGCCGCCGATGACCTTGGATGCCACATTGCCGACGCTCAGGCCGACGCGCGACATCGTCGCGACCTTGCCAAAATTCTCGGTCACCAATTTACCCACCGTATGGCTGGCGCTTCCCAAGCCACGGCCACGCAGCAAACGCGTCAGTTCGCCGGTATCAATGCCCACCGGGCAGGCGGTAGAACACATGCCGCAACCGGCACAGGTGTCCAGGCCAAAGTAGGCGAAGTCGGTGGCTACTGTGCCGGGGTCTTCATGGGCGGCGGCGCGGCGCGACAGTTCACGCCAGCTGACAATGCGCTGGCGCGGCGACAACGTCAGGCGGTGTGAAGGGCATAGGGGTTCGCAAAAGCCGCACTCAATGCAGCGGTCCACCAAGGGTTCCGCTGCTGGCATGGGTTTCAGGTTCTTCAGGTGCGACTCGGGGTCATCGGTGAGGATGACGCCAGGATTCAACAAACCCTTGGGATCAAACAATGCCTTGATGCGGCGCATCAGATCGGTGGCCTGCTTGCCCCATTCCATCTCCACAAACGGCGCCATGTTGCGGCCCGTTCCATGTTCCGCTTTGAGTGAACCGTCATATTTCTTGACCACCAGATCACAGACGTCGTCCATGAAGCGTGCATAGCGTTGCACCTCGGCGTCATCACCAAAATCCTGCGTGAAAACGAAGTGCAGATTGCCCTCCAGCGCGTGGCCGAAGATGATGGCTTCACTGTAGCCATGCTTCAGGAACAGTGCCTGCAAATCCAGAGTTGCGGTGGCCAGGGATTCGATTGGGAAGGCCACGTCTTCGATGATGACGGTGGTGCCGGCTTTGCGCATGGCGCCCACCGAGGGGAAGGTTCCCTTGCGCACCTTCCAGTACATCTCGCAGGTGGCGCTGTCGGTGGAGAATTGCGGAGGCTCTACCGTTTCAATGCCGTGCAGAGCGGACAGCACGGCGTCCATCTTGAGCTGCAGCGCAATGGCGGTTTCGGCGCGCACTTCAATCAGCAGGGCGGCGGCGTCGGCACCCAGCGTCTGAATGACTGCGGGCAGACCAGGCTTGGTTTCCACCGAGCGCAGGGCAGGGCGATCCAGCAATTCCACAGCGGCTACGGGCTTCGGTTTGAGTTGAATCACCGCGTCGCAGGCGCTGGCGATGGTGGGGAAGAACACCAGCGCACTGGCCTTGAACGGGTCTTCGGCCACAGTCTCGAAAGTGATGCTGGAAATAAAACCCAGCGTGCCTTCCGAGCCGATCATCAGGTGCGACAGGATGTGGATCGGATCGATAAAGTCGATCAGTGCATTCAGGCTGTAGCCAGTGGTGTTTTTGATTTTGTATTTATGTCGAATGCGCTCAGACAGTTCGTTGTCGGCTCGGGTCTGTTCACCTATCAACTGCAGTTCACTCAGCAAGGCGTGGTGGCTTTTTCGAAAGGCCTCAATGCTGCTGCCATCCTGCGTATCCAGCACGCTGCCATCTGCCAGCAGGACGCGCATGCCCTGCAATGTGCGGTAACTGTTCTGTGCCGTGCCGCAGCACATGCCAGAGGCGTTGTTGGCGGCAATGCCACCGATCTTGCACGCGTTAATCGAAGCCGGATCCGGCCCGATCTTGCGGCCCAGGGGGGCCAGACGGAAGTTGACTTCACCGCCGATGATGCCCGGGCCAAGTCGCACGCTGGCTGCGTCGGGTGCGATCTCACAGGTTGCAAAGCCTTCGCCAATCAGCATCAGCACGCCATCGGTGACGGCCTGGCCTGACAGGCTGGTGCCAGCGGCGCGAATCGTGACCGGGCGTTGATGCGCGTGGGCGATCGCCAGTACGGCCTGCACCTCGGCCTCGTTTTCCACGATCGCAATGACCTCGGGCGTCAGGCGGTAGAAGCTTGCGTCTGTGCCGTAGGCCAGGCGGCGTAAATCGTCGAATACAACTTGGCGCGCAGGCAACGCTGCGCCGAGGGCGGTGATGAGTGGGCTCATTTCTTGTTCTCTTCTTTTAATAAGTCGCGCAAACGCTTTGCAGCAGGAACCAGTGGCGTACGGCTTTGCGTCCAGGCACCCTGCTCCGATGGAGACATGGAACGCCCCCGGCTCATAAACCAGGAAGCCAGGCGATACATGCCAGAGCGGCTGTAGATTTGCGACCACATACTCCACACCGCTGCTGTGGTCACTGTACGCGCCGCGCCGCTTCCACGCAAGCTGGCATCTTCGGTGTCTGGTTTCGCCTGGGCTTCATTGCGCAGACGCACCAGGATGTCGGGGATCGGAATCTTCACCGGACAGACTTCGGCACAGGCGCCGCATAGGGTGGAGGCGAAGGCCAGCGGATAGGTCGACTCCAGCCCCAGCATGTGCGGTGAAATGATGGCGCCAATCGGGCCGGGATAGGTGGTGCCGTAGGCGTGACCGCCAATGCGCGCATACACCGGGCAATGGTTCATGCAGGCGCCGCAGCGAATGCACTGCAGCGTGGCGCGCAGTTCTTCATCGGCATAGGCCTGGGTGCGGCCGTTGTCCAGCAGGATCAGGTGCATCTCATCCGGGCCGTCAAGTTCACCGGCGCGGCGCGGCCCGCTGATCAGGTTGACGTAGGTGGTGATGGGCTGGCCCGTGGCCGAGCGCGTCAGCAGGCTCACCAGGGGTGCTACGTGCTCGAGCTTCTCCACCACTTTTTCGATGCCCGTGATGGCGATGTGAATGCGCGGCACCGTGGTGCACATGCGGCCATTGCCTTCGTTTTCCACCAGGCACAAGCTGCCGGTTTCGGCAACGGCAAAGTTGACACCGGAGAGGCCGATATCGGCTTCGGCGAATTTGCGCCGCAACACGCGCCGGCCGATGGCGATGAGTGCGTCCACGTCTTCTGTGTAGCGCACACCGGGCACTTCCTTGGCAAACAGGGTGGCGATTTCCTGCTTGGTTTTGTGGATGGCCGGCATGATGATGTGCGAGGGCGTTTCACCCGCCAACTGCACGATGTACTCGCCCATGTCGGACTCAAAGGCCTCGATGCCGGCGGCCTCCATGGCGTGGTTGAAGCCCACCTCTTCACTCACCATGGACTTGCCCTTGATGATGCGTTTGGCTTGGGCTTTTTGCGCGATGGTTAGCGCGATGGCATTGGCGTCATCCGCGTTCTGCGCCCAGTGCACCTGCACACCGCGCGCTTGGCAGTTGGCTTCAAGTTGTTCCAACAGGCGCGGCAGGTTTGCGAGGCTGTATTTGCGAATCGCTTCACCCAAATTGCGCAGGCCCTGCAATTCGCTGTCGTCGGCAAATTGGGACTTGCGCTTGCTTTGCAGATAGTCCATGGCACCGCGAAAATTTTTGCGTTGTGCCGGGTCGTTGAGTACGCTGCGGCTACGTGCCTTGAAGTCCTCACGCGGATGAATGGGGATGACCTTGTTGTTCATGCCACACCGCCTTCTTTAAAGCCACCTGCCTGAATCAGCAGCAGCACCAATTCCTTGGGGCCGTGCGCACCATATGCCAGGGTTTGCTGGATGTCGGCGGTCTTGCTTGGGCCACTGATGAGTAGCGCGTTGGTTGGCATGCCTTGGGTCCAGCCTTCTGCTGTCATGGCCTGATGGAAGTCGGCGTGAACATTGGCTTCGTCCAGCAGCACAAAATGAACCGAGGGCACCAGGGACATCAGCCGTGGTTCCTCCGGTGTCGGCCACAAAATCAGGCTGCCGGTTTCTGCGATGGCACTTTTGGCTAGCGTCAGCGAGGCATCCACACCGTCAAACAGCAAGTCTTGCCATGTGGCAATGGGTTGCTCGTAGCGCAGGATGTTGAGCGATTGCGAACCGCATGCCTGCAAGGCAGTCCCGTGGGGCGTGTCCCGTCCAATCAGCAGACTTTGCAATTGTTTTTGGGCACAAAGATGTAGCAGCGTGGTGGTCCAGTTGCTGCGCGTGACCGTATGCACTTCCGTATGTACGGCCTCCAGCGCGTTGCGCAGGCGAGTGGCACGCTCGGTCGTGCTTTCGGTTCTGCGCCGGGCGGCAAACCACGCCGCCACGTCTGGCAGAGCGGGTGCGTCGGCAACGGCTGCAGCACGCAGCTTGCCGAAGATGGCTTCGCGCGCGCTCATGCTGCTTCTGCCTTGGTGGTTTTTGTAGCGTTGGTGCGCTCCCATAAGAAGCTGGCAATGTGCTCCCCGTTCAGCGACGGTTCCTTGCGTCCTGCCAGCTCATCCTGTTTGGCGGCGCGACCGGTGATATTAAGCAGGCAGCCGCAATCGGCGCTGACCACGCAGCCCACGCCAGTGTCCTTGATGGCGGCAACTTTCTCGGTCACGATGGCTTCCGAAATATCCGAATACAGCATGGCGAAGGTGCCGCCAAAACCACAGCACTCTTCGACCCGGGCATGCACTTCCACTTGGACGTTTGCCAAGGTGTCCAACAGCGCCACGCTGGTCTCGTGCGAGCCCATCTGGCGGCGCGCGTGGCAAGAGGTATGCAAGGCCACGCTGCGTGGTTCGCCTAAGTCTTCGTGGTGGAAGTTCACCACGTGCACCAGAAACTCGGTCAGTTCAAAGAGGCGTTCTGAAAGTGCCACGGCCTTGGCGTGCAACTCTGGATCCTTGGCAAACAAATGCGGGTAGTGCGTGCGTATCATGCCGCCGCAGGAGCCGGAGGGCACAACCACTGGCCAGTCTTCGGTAAACAGGTTGAGCTGGTGCAGCGCCACGCGGCGTGCCTCATCGGGGTAGCCGCTGCTGTGGGCGGGTTGGCCGCAGCATGTTTGTTCCTCCAGGTAGTGCACGCGAATGCCTTCGCGCTCCAGCAGGCGCACCGTGTCCAGCCCGGCCTGGGGGCTGAACTGATCCACCAAACAGGTGGAAAAAAGGTAGACGTCAGTCGGCTTTGCCGGGTACTGGCGTGTCGCTGGGCCTGTCGCCAGGCTGGTGGCTGTGGCGTGCGTATCCATGTCCATTCTCCTCGTTATTTTTACAAGTGGTAAAGTGGTATTACCAATCAGGTGACGCAATGTACTGTTCTATTCGAATGCTTGTCAATTGAATTTGGCTCAATAGGCGTGAAAAAAATAGGGAATTTACAAAATGCTAAACTGGTCATACCAATAATTCAACACTATGAACTCCGTACGACCCGCCTTGAATCGCATTGCAGATATCGTTGCCCGCGACCTGGAGCAGCGCATCCTGGAGGGCTCGCTGAAAGCCGGGGATCGCCTGCCATCCGAGCGCGCTTTGGCGTTGGAATTGAATATTTCGCGCCCGAGCTTGCGCGAGGCGATTCAAAAGTTGGTGCACAAAGGACTGCTGGAAACCAAACACGGTGGCGGTACCGTGGTGACCGACCGGCTTCAAGCCAGTTTCTCTGATCCTTGGCAAGACATGCTGCAAGCGCATCCGCTGTTGCAAACCGACATGCTGGAGTTTCGGCACATGCTGGAAGGGGAGGCCGCCAAACTGGCAGCTGAACGCGCCACGGATGTCGACCTGGCCAGCATCGACGCTGCCTATGCTGCACTGGAAAAGGCCTACGAAAGCGATGACATGGCGGCGTGCATTGAAACCGATGTGGCCTTTCACCAAGCCATTGCCGACGCCTCACACAACAGCTTGATCGGACACCTTTGGGCCAGCCTGATGCGCGTGATTCATGGCCACGTCTCAGATAACTTAGTGCACCTGCGTGCCAACTCCAAACAATGGAGTCAGCTGCGCGCGCAACACAAAGCGATATGGGAAACGGTGCGCAAGCACGAACCCGACGCCGCGATGCAGACCTCGCGTGAGCACATTGACTTTGTGCGCCAAAGCATGATTGAGGCCGCCAAGGTCGAAGACCGGCGCAATAGCGCGCTCAGGCGCTTTAGCTGATCGCAGCTAGAACTGCGCGCCGGGATGAGTCAGGGTTGGGAGGTCCAACTGGGTGTTGAGAGGGTGGACCTTCTACTTTCTATTCAGGCTTCCAACCACTTTACAAAGTCTGCCTGCATCCCGGCGCTGATGCCGTGGTCCATGTTGTAGAGCTGCAAGCTGTGCTGTATGTCCAATTGGGTCAGCAGTGCGTCCGAGCGATGGGCCCAATGCACCGGCAACGTGTTGTCCTGCTCGCCATGGCTGAGAAACACTTTGAGCGCAGACAGTCGTTCTTTGCTGGCGATGACGGGTTCCAGTTCGGGCAATATGCGGCCCGACAACAGGCCAAAGCCACGCACACTTTCGGGTGAGGACAAGCCTACGCTGGCGCTCATGATGCCGCCCTGGCTGAAGCCGGCAATGACCGTGTTCTCGGGCGCAATGCCGTGCTGTTGTTGCAGTTGTTGCAGCAAGGTGATCAACAGCGTGCGGCTGCGCTCCGCTTCTTCCGGAGAGATTTGCGGACCATTTGCGGTGAAACTCACGCGGAACCAGGCGAACTGTGGGCCACCCAATGACAACGGGCCACGTCCCAGCACCACCAGGGTGTCGGGATCGATGCCATCGGCCAGATTCAGCAGGTTGGTCTCATTGCCACCGACCCCGTGCAGCAGCACCAGCAGCTTGGTGGGTTTTGCCGGCGCGGGTTGGCGCAGCCGATAGCTGAGGTGTGAGGCGCCGTCGGTCTGCAGCTCGCTCAAAGCGTAATTTGTGGTGTTCATGGAGGGTATCTTCTCGCGATTCAATGTGCTGCAGAAGAAGCTGTCGGCGTCATACCCCAGACAAAGGAGTCCATCGACAGCATGCCATGCTCGATGCCGCCATCAAGCCACTGCGCGGCGTCGCCTTCTACTTGCGCGCCCATGGCTACCAGCAATGGCAGAAAGTGTTCCTCGGTCGGATGGGCGCGCTCGGCATGCGGTGCTTCGCTGCGGTAGCGGATGACGGGCTGCACGGCATTGGCCAGCACCGCGGTGCGCACCCAGGTGGAAAACTCCTGCGCGTAGTGGTCGCCTGCTGCTACACCACGGCGAAACTCGCCCAGGTTGTGCGTCATGCTTCCGGATGCCACGATGAGGACGCCCTGGGCACGCAGTGGTGCCAGCGCGCGGCCGAGTTGCACCGCCTGTTCCGTGTTCAGGTCATAGGGCATGGAGACCTGGAACACGGGAATATTTGCCTCGGGCAGCAAGTGAAACAGCGGCACCCACGCACCATGGTCCAGACCGCGGAACTTGTCCAGGCTGGTGGCATAACCCGCATCCGCCAATCGCCGGGCAACCTGCTCGGCAATCTCCGGCGCACCTGCTGCCGGGTATTCCAGGTCATACAGGGCCGACGCAAAGCCACCGAAGTCGTAAATCGTTTCGGGCGCAGCCGTTGAGGAAACCGCCACGCCACGGGTTTGCCAGTGGGGAGAGACCACCAGCACGGCGCGCACGCCCGTCAGTTGCGCACCCAGGGCCTTCAATTGCGGACCTAACTTGCCAGGCTCAAGCGCAAAGGTAGGCGCGCCATGCGAAATAAACAGAACAGGGGTTTGGGCAGTGTTTGGCATACAGGCTTTCGTAAGGGGAAGGCGCCGCATAGGCAGCGCATGGGTTGAACTGTATTGGTATTGAATGAGAAGATAAACATGTGAAAATAGGATTCATTGTTTCATTTGGAGGGATAGTGGATCGATTCCTTGAAATGCATGCCTTTAACGCCGTGGTGGATGCCGGCAGTTTTGTGAAGGCCGCCGATGCTCTGGGTATGTCGAAGGCGGCCATCTCCCGCTACGTGGTCGACATGGAAACCCGTCTTGGCGTGCGCCTGCTGCACCGCACCACCCGACGCCTGTCGCTCACAGATGAAGGCCAGGTCTTCTACGCCCGCAGCAAAGAACTGCTAGCTGAACTGGACGAGGCTGAGGCCGAAGTCACCTCGCGCAGCGAGGCTGCCACCGGTTTGCTGCGGGTGAATGCACCGTTTACCTTTGGCATCCTGCAACTCGCACCCCTGTGGGGGCAGTTCAAAGCGTTGAATCCCAAAGTCGCTTTGGATATCACACTGGCCGACCGGTTGGTGGATCTGGTGGAAGAGGGCTATGACGTGGCGATTCGCATTGCCACGCTTGCCAGTTCTACGCTGGTCAGCAAGCGTCTGGCTACGACACGCATGGTGCTGTGCGCCTCACCCGACTATTTGCGGCAACACGGCACGCCCATGCACCCCTCCGAGCTGACCGGGCATGCGGTGATCTCCTACATCTACTGGGCGACCCGGGACGAATGGCACTTTGACGGACCCGAAGGCCCGGTAAGTATCAAAACCCAACCGATCATGAGCACCAACAGTGGCGACACCTGCCGCGCCGCCGCATTGGCCCATCAGGGGGTGATCCTGCAGCCGAGCTTCCTGGTCGGGCCGGACCTCGCGGCAGGCACCTTGGTAGAACTGATGCCGCAATACCGATCCATGGAATTGGGTATCTACGCGGTCTACCCGACGCGCAAACATGTGCCGGCCAAGGTTCGCGCTTTGGTGGATTTTTTGCAAAACCATTTCAGCAACCAGCCCAAGGCCTGGTAGCGCTACGAGGCTGCCTGAACAACGAACTGCGATACTTACCGCATGCCCTTTTCTCCGCAACCCATGACGACCATGGAAGACAGTTTTCACCACTACCAGCCCAAGGACGGGCACGGTTTGGCGCACGATCCGTTTAACGCCATCATTGGCCCGCGCCCGATTGGCTGGATTTCCACGCGCAGCGCGGCAGGGGCAGTCAACCTGGCACCGTATAGCTTCTTCAACGCCTTCAATTACGTGCCGCCCATCATTGGTTTTGCCAGCATCGGCGCCAAGGACACGCTGCGCAACATCGAGGAAACCGGTGAGTTCGTCTGGAACCTCGTGACGCGACCATTGGCCGAACAAATGAACCAGACCTGCGCGCCCGTGGGGCCTGAAGTGAATGAGTTTGAACTGGCGGGGCTGGCCTCCATTCCCTCCAGCCAAGTGGCCGTGCCGCGCGTAGCGTTGAGCCCGGTGGCCTTTGAATGCAGAAAGACCCAGATCCTGCAATTGCAGGGCCTGAATGGAAAACAGGTTGCCACCTGGCTGGTGCTGGGCGAAGTGGTGGCGGTGCACATCGCCAAGCGGGTGTTGAAGGACGGCGTTTATCAGACTGCTGATACGGAAACGGTACTGCGCGGGGGCGGCCCGGCAGACTATTTTCAGATTGGGCCGGAGCAACTCTTTCGCATGGGGCGTCCGAAATAACCAGCGCCCAAGCTTGTCACCGATTCGACCATGACCTCACAGCCCTACGACGCCAACACGACAGCAACCCTGCAGAGGTGCTATGCCGAAGCGCGTCGGCACTCCGACGCGAATACCTGCATCGTGTTTCTGTATATAGGCGCTGAACAAAGTGGCATCGCCGTCGGCGTGGGGCCAGCGCCCGACTTGCTAAGACTGTGGCCTTTGGGTTCCGAGCGCACGGCGCGCGAGTTTTTCAAAACCACACCACCCACGCCGTTGGCGATGGAGCACGCCATTCAGGTCGTGGAAGACGTTGTGATGCCGCTTCGGCCAGATATTCCGGGCCAAGCATCTCTATTTGGGGAGGGTTCCTTGCTGCGCGAGATTGCCTTGCTGGCAGGGGTTGGCACAGAAGAACCCACGCGCTTGACGCTGGAAGCCATGGAGCGCCTTTTCAACCGCCTGAGTGCGGTGGTGGAAGGTTCTCCTGCCGCGCATCAGGGTTTACCCGAGTCCAACAGTTTTGCCGCCGGGCTCCTGATTCTGCGTGAGTTCATGCACCACATGCAGTTTGCGCACCTTGAAATAGTTCATGCGCCATAGCCTGATCAGACCGTGGAATCGTGTGGCCTGGGTGCTGTCGCCTCGAGCCTGGACCACGCAAACCGCCTGGTATCTAGCATATTGTGTGGCGGACTACGTGATCCTCAACCTGGGTGAAGACGTGGCCATGGTGGCCTTCATGTTCTGTTAATTGATCAGCGTCAACGGGTATTCAGAAGCCGCTTTTGTCTGTCAACCGATGTAAGGGAGAATGCGTTTTTGTTGCATATACTTATTCCATTTTTCCAACCCTTGAGGATTTTTGCCATGTCGAATCGCCGCGAATTCATCGTTCAGTTCAGCCTCGGAACCTCCGCCCTGTTGGCCAGCCAGGCCTTTGCCCAAGGCGCTATGGTCGCTGACGCTGACCCACAAGCTGCAGCCCTCGGTTACAAGGCTGACGGTACCAAGACCGATAAAGCCAAGTTCCCCAAATACGCTGCCGGTCAGCAATGCTCCAGCTGCGCCCTGTTCCAAGGTCAGGCTGGCGACAAAGCCGGTCCTTGCCCACTGTTCGCTGGCAAGCAAGTTGCCGCTGCCGGCTGGTGCAGTGCTTACGCCAAGAAGGCCTAAGTTCCGCGCCAGAAGGACTGCGTTTGTCTGATGACAGCCAGGTAGAAATACCGCAGTCCTTTATTGCACTGTTCATAGAACCGGGTCGCAGCAAACCTGCTGCGACCCGGTTTTTTATTGCCGAACGCTATGAGTTGTGCGAGGACATGGCCAACCTGCTGACCCAAACCGCGCAGGAAATGTTGCATGGACTCGGTATCACCGAGGGCGATGTGTTGCAGCGCTGTTTTCAGGGGCTGGTGGTGGACAACGGTGTGTTCAATGCACTTGAGGCCGAATGGGTGGTGCGTCGCCTTGCCGAGTTGTCGCAATGGCCACAACCTGCAGCCTTGGTGCCCGCGCCTTAACGCCCCAGCGTCTTACCGTCTTAGTGCCTTACCATATTCGCGCCTTAGCCAAACGTCCTGGGCAACACACCTGCCACACCCGGCCGCAACAAAAACACCGAGCCCGATGCAGGGTACTGCGCCAGCTGTGCCTCTGTCATGCCATTGCGTGCGCTGGTTACGACCAGACTCTTCAAATCCTCACCACCAAACGCCACACAGGTTATTTGCAGCGCGGGTAGATCAATGCGCTGCAACAGTTCGCCGTCGGGCGTGAACTGGCGAATGCAGGCGCCACCCCACAAAGCGATCCAGACGTTGCCTTCGGCATCCATGGTCATGCCGTCGGGTGTACCTTGTGGACCCCCAAAACGCTTCCAGGGCTGCTTGTCCATGAGTTCGCCGTTGGGACTCAAGCGGTAGCTATAGACGCGGTCCAGCCCACTGTCGGTATGCAGCATGCGCCTGCCGTCCTCGCTGATGCAGGGGCCATTGGCAATATGGATTCCTTGTTCCAGCACTGTCCATTGCCCATTGGGGTCGAGGCGCGTGAGCTGGCCGTCGGCGCGGCTGGTGTCAACGTTGTTCATGGAACCGGCCCAGATGCGGCCGTGGCAATCGGCCTTGGCGTCGTTCAGGCGTATATCGGCCTGACCCGCGTGGGGCGACCCCAACATCTCGATGCGAAGCTCGGGTTCAACCCAGACCCTGGCAAAACCAGACTGAAAGCCGGCCATAAAGCCGTCGCCGTCGGTGCGTGCAATCAGCCAGCAAATGCGCTCGGGCATCTTCCAGCTTTGGCGCGCATCGGTTGCCGGGCTCCAGGCGTGCAGTGCGCAACCGTGGATATCGACAAAAAAGAAGCGCCCGGAGGGCGCGTGCCACATGGGGCCTTCGCCGAGATTTAACTCTGCAGGCCAGATGGTTTTAATGTCCAAGGGGGTATCCGATCATGGGTTCTGTAGTTCCAGCGCAAAAACCAGCGCGGACTCCGGGTTCATATTCGGCAATGGTAGCCCGATGTGGCGCAGCTCGGTCGCCGCACAGGCGACGCCGGTATCGCGCAGCGCATCCAACCACGGTGCCAGTGCATCGCCGCGCGCACGTTCTTGGCCCGCCATGCCCAGCAGGCGCACCTGACAGAATCCGTCGCCGACCAGACCCGTCAGTCGCAAAGGCGCGTGGTGCATGCTGGCCGGAGCGCGCTGCGTGAAGACGCCCAGAATGGCCTTCCCACCACTTTGAGCCAGCCACCAAACCCCATTCGGGGTGCAGCCTTGGCTAAAAGTGCCGCCATGCAAAACGTCACGCCATTTTTTGTAGAGGCTGATCCAACGGGCCAGGACTTCGGCTTCGTCAGGTGTTAATTTGCGCACATCGGCCTCCACCCCCATATGGCCAAACAGGGCGACGGCGCAGCGCAGCGCCAGACTCTGGCTGCGTCCGGTGGTATGGGCTGGTGCAGGCCCAACATGCGCTCCCAAGACCTCCAGCGGGAACAGGCGTGCCGCGCCACTCTGGATGGCGATGCGCGACACCGCGTCGTTGTTGTCGCTGGTCCAGAAACGCTGCGTGTATTGCAGAATGCCCAGGTCCATGCGGCCACCGCCGGAGGCACAGCTTTCGATTTCGACTGCCGGGTGTTTCTCGCGCAGGCTTTGCAGCAGCGCATACAAGGCGCGCACCTGGGCTGCATAGGCCATGTGGCCTTGCGCATCGGCGGCCTGCGCCAGATCACGGTTCATGTCCCACTTCAGATAACGGATGGAGTTTTCGCGCAGCAGTGTGTCAAGCTTTTCGAAAAGGTAGGCGCTGACCTCGGGGCGTGCTACGTCGAGCACCAGTTGCTGTCGACCCAGTTGCAGCGGGTGATCGGAGACTTGCAGCGCCCAATCCGGGTGGGCGCGAAACAGGTCACTGTCGGGGTTCACCATCTCGGGCTCGACCCACAGTCCGAACTCCATGCCCAGCCCTTGCACATGGTCGATCAGCGGACCCAGCCCGTGCGGGTATTTCTGTTCATCCGGCCACCAGTCGCCCAGGCCGCTGTGGTCATTGGGGCGCCCGGGAAACCAGCCGTCATCCAGCACAAAGCGTTCTACGCCCAAGGCTGCAGCGCGTTCCGCCAGCGCGCGCAGGGTCGCATCGTCGTGGTCGAAGTAGACCGCTTCCCAGGTGTTCAGGTGCACCGGGCGCGCGCGCATCGTGCCGCCGTTCCATTGCAGGACCTGGCTGCGCGCAAAGCGGTGAAAATTTTGCGATACGCCGTTAAGTCCCTGGTTCGACCAACTGACATGCAAGGTGGGCGTGTGGTTGCTGGCGCCAGCGGCCAATTGCGTCTCGCCCGGCGCCAGCCAGACACCGGCTTGCAGCAGGGCGGAGCCGTCGTCGCAGCGGTCCATCGCAAATTGGTGGTTGCCACTCCAGGCCAGCTGTACCGCGATCACCTCACCCTGGTGGTCATTGCTGTGGGGAGTCAGCGCAAAGCAGGCCGGAGGCGCCTCATGCGAGCTGCGTCCGTGCCGGTTTTGCATCTGCCATCCGGTGGCCGCCAACGCTGTGCGCTGCCACTGAAACTCATGCCCCCATTGGCCGGAAAAGTGCGCCACGTCGCTCAGGTCGGCGGGTAAGGGCACGCAGCCACAAGCCTGCCAGTCGAGCTGCAACGCGTGTGCGCTGCGGTTGTGCAAGGTGGAATGCAGGCTCAGCACATCACTCTCCCAGCAGAGCGTGAAGTGCAGGTCCAGCAATAGACCACTGGCGTCCTGCAGATGCAATTCCAGTGTTTGTTTGGCTGCGCTGGTGGTTTGCTCAAATGAAGTGGCAACCCATTCGTGGACCGCGCCTCTGCCATCGGTATGGGCCCGCAACGCCGGGTTCAGGCTCAGGCCGTTGCCAAAACCGGGAAATACCGGGTTGCCGTCCAGACGGTCCATGCTGGCGTTGGCCTGGCGGCGCAGCGCGGAGGCCGGCCATTGGGTCGAGAGTTGCGTCATTGCCATGCGCGCACCAAAGTGCCGCCAGACCGGCATGCGGCCCACTTCCCATTCAATCAGGGCGCAACAGTTGGCACTTTCCAAACGCAACAAAGTATGGGTCGGGGCACTCGGGTCAATTGGCATTTCAGCCCTTGGTGGCACCCATCGTCAGACCGGCGATGAAGTGCTTTTGCATGGCAAAGAAAATAAGCACCGGCGGCATGGCGGCGACGATGGAACCGGCCGACACCAGATGCCACTGCGCCACCCACATGCCGTTGAGCGATTTGAGTCCGCCCGTCACCGGCATGGCGTGGTTGCCCTGGATCAGCACGGTGGCCCAAAAGTAATCGTTCCAGATAAAGGTGAAGACCAGCACCGCCAGCGCCGCCACAGCAGGCCGCACCAAAGGCAGCACCACCTTGAAGAAGATCTGTATTTCGCTGGCACCCTCGACCCGTGCCGCCTCGATCAGTTCACGCGGCAGGTCGCGGATGAAGTTGCGCATGAAGAAGGTACAAAAACCGGTCTGGAAGGCAATGTGAAACAGAGCCAGCCCGCCAATCGTGTCGTAGAGCCCCAGGCGCAGGCTCAGGTCGCGCACCGGCACCATCAGGATCTGGAAGGGCACGAAATTTCCGCCGACAAACAGGAAGAACACCACCAGATTGAGCTTGAAGCGGTACACGCCCAATGCAAACCCTGCCATGCAGGCGAGTGTGAGTGCACCAATGACCGTGGGAATGGTGACCAGAAAGCTGTTCAGGATGTAACCCGCCAGCGGCGTGTTCTTGAACACGGAACTGTAGTTTTCCCAGATGCGCCACTCCGTGGGCAGGCCCCAGTAGTTGCCATTGGAGAGGTCGGCGCCGCCACGCACCGAAGTAAAGGCCACTGCGATGATGGGCAGCAGCCACACCAGCAGGGCCAGCGGCAGACCGGCGCGGTAGAGCCATTGGGTTGGCTGTTTGGTTTGGGCAATAGGGGTGGGAAACATGGCGGTGCCGGTCTTGGGGTCAGTCGGTTTCCTGCTCTTGCTGGTACACGCGGTACAGCACGAACACGATATAGATCAGCATCAGGAAAAACAGCACCGTGGCAATGGCCGTGCCGTAGCCCATGCGGTAACCGTACTCACTCAGCGCGGTCTCATACATGTAGTACGCCAGCACGCGCGACTGGCCATAGGGTCCGCCCTGGGTCATGATCGAAATCATGTCAAAACTGCGCAAGCTGCCAATGATGGTCACCACCACGGCGATAAATGTGGCCGGGCGCAACTGCGGCAGCACAATCTTGAAGAGCATGGTCCAGCCTTTGGCACCTTCGAGGCGCGCGGCCTCGATCAGGTCGGGGCGCAGGTTGTTCAGCCCGGTCAAATACAGAATCATGCAATAGGCGGTTTGTGGGTACAGGCCGGCGATGACGATGCCGTAGGTCACCAGCCGTTCGTCAGACAAAACCGCGATTGGGTCCATGCCCAGCCACGCCATCACATGCAGCAGCAAGCCGTTGGTGGGGTCATAAAACCAGCTGAAGACCAGGCCGATGACGACCTGCGAAATCACAAACGGAAAGAAAAACAGCGACTTGGCCAGGCGAATGCCAAACACCTCCTGGTTCAGCAACAACGCCAGACCCAGACCCATCGGGATGGAGAGCAGAAAGCCGAAGAACCAAATGACGTTGTTCTTGAGTGCCGTGTAAAAGTCCGGATCGCTCCAGAGTTCGACGTAATTGCCCAAGCCGATGAACTTGGGCTTGCCCATGCCATCCCATTCGTACAGGCTGATGGCCATGGACTGAAAGATGGGGGCAATCACATAGACGCCGAACAGCACCATGGCTGGTGCCAGAAACAGCCATGGCACCAACGCCATCTGGTGGCGTGACCACCAGCTCGCGCGGGCAGGCGGTGTCACAGATGTTGCGTGGGTGTTTTCCATGGCTGAGGTACCGGTGGATGCTTACTTGTAAACCTTCTGGCGCACTTGCTCCAGGCGCTTGAGGATGGCCTCGCGATCACCCGGCTTCAGCATGTATTGCTGGAAGCCATCCATGCCGGCCTTGGCCATTTCAGCGGGCGCATCGCGGTCATAAAACTGACCCAGCGCGTAGGCGTTGGAGAGCATGCTGAAACCGGCCTTCAGATACGTGTCATCCGGCATCTTGGCGTTCTTGTTGACCGGCAACTGGCCCAGGATGGTGTTGACTTCGCTCTGTACTTCAGGCTTGGCCATGTAGGCCAGGAAGCGGCGTGCATCGACCTTGTTTTTGGCTTTGGCCGGGATGTGGATGGTGTCGGTGGGTGCGTCCTCAGCCTTGGGTGTGCCCTTGGTGATTTCGGGGAACTGCATAAAGCCCAACTGGTCTTCCTTCAGTCCGGCTTCCTTCATCGGAGCCACGGCAAAGTTGCCCATCAGGTACATCGCGGCCTCGCCCTTCACAAAGGCAGGCAGTGCTTCCTGCCACTGGTACGAGGCGTGGTTGGCCAGGTAGTAGCCGGGTTTGGTGAGCTGGTCCCATTTGTCAAACACGGCTTCCACGCGCTTGTCGGTGTAGGGGACTTTGCCGCTGGTCAGGTCCATGTGGAACTCGTAGCCGTTGACTCGCATGTTCAGGTAGTCAAACCAGCCGCCGGTGGTCCAGGTGGCCTTGGTGCCGATGGCAAAAGGCGTGACCTTGTTGGACTTCAGGGTGGCGCAGGCCTTGACCAGATCGTCCCAGCTCTTGGGCTCGGCAATCTTCAGCTTGGCGAAGATGTCCTTGCGGTAGTACACGCCCCACTGGTAGTAGGTGTAGGGCAGACCCCACTTTTTGCCATTGATGGTCATGGAGGCGGCGGCCGACTTGAAGGAGTCGTTCAGGCCTTCTTTGGCCCACACGTCCGACACATCGTCAAACATATCTGCATTGACAAACGGAGCCATGCGGTTGCCGGCATACCAGGTGGCCAGGTCAGGGGCCTCGGCGGTCAGGAAGTTGCGAATGGAGGTTTTGTAGCCTTCATGGTCAAAGGTGTTGATCTTGACTTTGACATCCGGATTGGCTTTTTCGAAGCCCTTGACCAGCGCTTCAAACGCGGCCTTGGGTGCCGGGTCGGAGGCATCGGTGTTGATGATCAGGTCGCCAGCGAAGCCAGACCAACTGGCCATCAGGGCCGTAGTCAGCAGCGCGAGTTTCAGGGGTTTCAATGTCATGGGGTCTCCTTGGGTTTATCAGTGGACATGCGTCTTTCAACGCTTCAAGCGTAAGGGCCTAACTTCCAGATGGCCAGGCCCTGCGGGGCCAGAACACGCGCACCCAGCAGGCACTGCGCGTGGTTGGACGGTGAAAACTCCACCGTTGAACTCGAAAAATTCTGGGCAAAAAGCCAGTCGCCCATGCGGCTGGTACGCACATCAGCAGGCAGCGCCTGCGTCGGCAGGCCCGCTGCCGTTGCAGCATGGGTGAAGAGCTGTTTCCAGCCGGCCTCGTCGGGCCAGCCTGCGCTGGTCCAGTGGCGGCCATGGCGCAGCACGGCAGGTTTGCCGTCATCGAAGTGCGCGACCGCCACAGCGCCCTGCGTCTGCACGTCTTCGCGCCAATGGCTGTTGAGCGTGGTGCTGCCATCGGACCAATGCACGGCGTCTTCCAGGCCGGGCGGCAGTGATGCCACACGTTGCACTTTCAAACCAGCCAACTCAGAAAAAGCGCCGGGCGGCAGGCCCTCGGCAAAGGCCAAAGACTGATTTTTGGAACCCGCGCGCGGACCGAAAACGACCTGTGCTCCACAGTTCGCCAAGCGCCCGGCCAGGTCCGCGTCTTCGCGCAGATGGGCGGGAAGCACCACCATGGCGTAACCCGTCAGATCGGCCCGACTGGACAGAATGTCCACATCCAGCCCTAACTGCCGTAGCGCGCTGTAGGCGCGGAAGGTGATTTCCATGGGATTGAAGTCGGCACCCTGGGGTTGGATTTGCGCCATCCAGAGGCTGGGGTAGTCCAGTACCAGTGCCACGCGGCCTTCGGTTTTCGAGCCATTGCGCGCTGCCACGTTGGCGGCCATGGAATCCATTCCCAGAGCCTGCAGTTCACGTGCTACCTGCGTCGCTTCCACCCCACCCTGGTCCAGGCTGCGGTCCGGGCGGTTCAGGCCGGCATGCATTTGTTCCTGCGCAAAAGGCGCCTGACGCCAGCGGAAATAGCTCACCACCTCGGCACCGTGCGCAAAGGCCTGCCAGGTCCACAGCCGGACCATGCCGTCCAATGGTGCCGGGTTCCAGTGCGCCCAATTCACAGGGCCGGGTTGCTGCTCCATGACCCACCAGCGGCCTTTGTTTGCGCCCTGGCACATGCCGCGGTACAGGTCATGGTGGAAGGAAGGAATGTCCGGGTGGCCCGTGCGTGCATAGCGGCGCTTTTCTTCGGCACTGAGGAAAAAGTCCTGCGTGAAACCGAGCGGGTAGCTGTCCCAGGTGGCTACATCCAGGTCGACTGAGACATCATGGTGGTCGAACTCGGTGAAGAAGCCCATGAAGTTGTGCGTCACATCGCGGCCGGGCGAATGGGCGCGGATGATGTCGGTCTGGATGCGGTTGAAAGCCACCACTTCGCTGGAGGCAAATCGGCGGTAGTCCAGGCGGTGCGCCGGGTTGGCCTCGGTGACCGTGCCCACGGGGGGATCCACTTCGTCAAAGTTGCGGTACTCCTGACTCCAGAACACCGTGCCCCAGGCACTGTTGAGCGCAGCCAGGGTGCCGTATTTCTGTTGCAACCACAGCCGGAAGGCCTGGCGCGCTGCGGCGCTGTAACTCAGTACCGTGCTGTGGCAGCCATATTCGTTATCCGTCTGCCAAGCAGCCACTCCGGGATGTTGCCCATAGCGTGCGGCCACAGCTTCGGAAATTCGCGCACTTTGTGCGCGGTAAGTGGGGCTGGAAAAGCAGTAGTGCCGGCGCGAGCCAAAGCCACGCGTCTGGCCGTTGGCGTCGACCGCCAGCATCGCCGGGTCGGCGTCTACCAGCCATTTGGGTGGGGTCGCCGTTGGCGTGCACATCACCACCTTGAGACCCGCCGCGTGCAGGGTCTCCACGGCATGGTCCAGCCAGGCCCATTCAAAGCGGTTGGGCTCCGGCTCGATGCGGCTCCAGGCGAATTCAGCAATGCGCACATAGCGAATGCCCATCGCCACCATACGCGCCGCATCGTCGGCCCACCATTCCTGCGGCCATTGTTCGGGGTAATAGCAAACGCCCAGTTCCATGCGTTACCTTATTAAGCTGTGGCGAGCGCGGAAGCGGGCACGGACAGCGACAGATCCTGACTGGCAATGGTGCGCGGCATGGACAAGCCCCCTGCATCAAACACATGCAGATGTTGCGCCGGCATGCTCAAGGCCACGCGCTCACCGGCACGGGCGAAGCTGTTGCCCGGTGCCTTGACCACCCAGGGGTCGCTGGTGACGCCACTGTCCAGATACAGGTAGGTGGATTCGCCCAGGCGCTCCTGCCATTGCACATTGCGCAGCACATGCTGGGTGGCGTTGCCCACTTCGGCGTCCTCGGGGCGCAAGCCCAACGTGACCGGCGCGCCGATGGGAAGCGCCTGCGCATTCACCCGTGCCTGCAAGGTCTCGCCCGTGGGCAGGGTCAGGGTTGCCATTTCTGGCGTGGAGGCTTGCAAGGTGGCGGCAAAAAAGTTCATCTTGGGCGAGCCAATAAAGCCGGCCACAAATTGATTCGCCGGATGGTGATAGAGCTCAAGCGGCGCGCCAAACTGGGCCACGCTGCCGTCCCGCGCGACCGCCGCACCCGAGTTGAGCAGCACGATGCGGTCGGCCAGCGTCATGGCCTCAACCTGGTCGTGCGTGACGTACACCGTACTGGCGCGACCAAAGTCCCGGTGAATCTTGGCAATCTCGAAGCGCGTCTGCACCCGTAGCGCGGCGTCCAGGTTGGAGAGCGGTTCGTCAAACAAAAAGACGCCGGGTTGGCGCACGATGGCGCGGCCGATGGCGACGCGCTGACGCTGCCCGCCGGACAGGGCTTTGGGCAGGCGTTGCAGCAGGGGATCGAGCTGCAAAATGCGGGCCGCTTCGCCCACGCGCTTCTGGATTTGTGCCTCGTCCACCTTGGACAGGCGCAATCCGAAGGCCATGTTTTCAAACACCGTCATGTGCGGAAACAGGGCATAACTCTGAAACACCATGGCAACGCCGCGCTGCGCCGGGGCCACGTCATTCATCAATTGCTCGCCAATGCGCAGCGTGCCGCTGTTGATGCCCTCGAGCCCGGCCACCATGCGCAGGAGCGTGGACTTGCCGCAGCCGGAAGGTCCAACAAACACGCAGAACTCATTGGTGCCAATGTCCAGCGATACGTTGCGAATCACTGGCGGGTTGTCGCCATAGGCTTTGAAAACCTGATCGAGTTGAATGCGGGCCATGAATCCTCTTCGCGAAGGAGGCGCTGGATGCGCCAATTCATTCATCATACAAATAAGCGAAGAAAATCCTTCTCAGGATTAACCCTGAGACTATTCGAACCGCTAGAACACCGCTTGTTTCATCAGGCTGCGGGTGTCCGACAACATGCCCGCCATGCGGTGCAGGGCGCTCTGTGCGTCGCCACTCTCGATGGCGTCGAACACCTTCTGGTGGTCTGGCAAGGCGCGCTTGAAGTCACCGGCAGAACGTGCGGAAACACCCAAAAGCGATTCCAGCGCGCTGCCGATGATGGCTGCCAACGGCATCAGCAAGGGGTTGTTGGTGGCACGCAGCACGGCTGTGTGAAAGGCCAGATCAGCATCAATCCACTGGCCAATGGCCGGTGCGTCGCGCATGTCCTTCAGGGCCGAGGCGATCGCGGCCAATTGCTCTTCTGTACGGCTGGTGGCGGCCAGGGAGGCGGCAGCCGGCTCAATGATTTCGCGTAATTCGGTGAGATGGCGCAAAAATTCGGCGTCGGCGCCCGTGGCACAGCGCCAAGCCAGAATGTCGGGGTCGAGCAGGTTCCACTGGTCGCGCGGGCGCACCCGGGTGCCAATGCGCGGTCGCGGTTCCAGCAGGCCCTTTGCAGCCAGCACTTTGACGGCCTCACGCAAGGCTGTACGGCTGACCTGCAATTCACGGCAAAGTTGCTCTTCATTGGGGAGCAGCGCGCCTGCGCAATAGCCACCGCTGACGACACGCCGACCCATTTCATTCACCACCTTGCCGTGCAGGTTGCGCCCGGAATAGGTGGAGGCGGGAAGAGGGAGGCGTGGGCTCATGACGGTGTGCGTTGGCAATAGGTGGGCGATATTTGCACTTTAATCATCATATGTTTAAATCTATCCACTTGCAATAAACCAACCAAATCAAGAATTCACATGATGCAGAACACAGCAATTGCCGTGGTGGGGGTGGACTGGGGTACCACGCACCGGCGCGCCTACGGGTTGAACCACGACGGCCAATGTGTTGCCGAATACGCCGACAACGAAGGTGCGCTGGCATGTAAAGGGCGCTTTCCGCAAGCCCTGCAGTCGCTGCTTCAAAGCCTGGAGGCGCAACCCGGTACGGTCATATTGTCCGGCATGGTGGGCAGCGCACTGGGCTGGCAGGTCGTGCCCTACGTGGATGGCGCCGTGGCTTTGTCTGATTTGGACAAGCATCTCGCTGCGGTGTCGGCGCCCGAACTACTTTTGCTTGCAGAACCGGCTGCTCCGGCGCCCACCCCACCCCTGGCGGTGGCCATTGTTCCGGGTTACTGCGTGCGCAATGCGCAGGGTCAGCCAGACGTGATGCGGGGTGAAGAAACCCAGTTGCTGGGGGCACATTGCCTGGGCCACTCGGACGGTTGGTTTGTGCTGCCGGGCACGCACAGCAAATGGGTGGAACTGCGCGCTGGCAAGGTGCTGCAACTGCGCACCTATATGACGGGTGAACTGTTTGATCTCCTGGGAAAGCATGGCACGCTGGCAGCCGCTGCTGGCCATGCCGATGCAGCCTGGGATGCCCAGGCATTTGACCTGGGCGTGCGGGCTGCGGGCGAAGGCGGGGCGCTTAGCCACCAGCTGTTTGGCTGCCGCGCCCGGGTGGTATCGGGCGATATGGATGCCGCCAGCAGTCGCGCCTATCTGAGCGGTTTACTGATTGGCACAGAACTGAAGGACATCCTTCACCGTCCCGGAAGTGAACCTTTACACGGCGGCCAGGGCGCCAGCTTCAAGCTGATCGGGTCCCCGTCCTTGGCCACGTTGTACCAGGCAGCTGCCGGGATACTGGGGCTTGCGTTCGAGGTGCTGGACGCGCGTGCCGCCTTCATTGCCGCTGTGCACCACCTGTCTTCACTTAGGATCAACGCATGAAAACCGCACCTGATTTACTGCAACAAACGCGCGGCACGCCATTGGTTGCCATATTGCGGGGGCTGGATGTGACGCAAGCCGTCGCTGTGGGGCTGGCGCTGTATGAGGCGGGGTTTCGCACGCTGGAAGTGCCGCTAAATCGCCCGGGTGCGCTGGAGTGCATCGAGATGCTGAGCAAGGAACTGCCAGACGATACGCTGGTCGGTGGCGGCACCATGCTGACCCAGACCGATGTGGATGCGGTGCACGCAGCCGGCGGGCGCCTGATGGTGTCTCCCAATTGCGATGCCCGCGTGATCAGCCACGCGGCAGCGCTGGGCATGCTGTGCGCGCCGGGCGTGGCCACGCCAACCGAGGCCTTTGCAGCACTGGAGGCGGGAGCCCACGCCCTGAAACTGTTTCCCTCCGAGATGGTGGGTCATGGCGGCTTGAAGGCAATGAAATCTGTTTTGCCTATTGGCACGGAGTTCTGGCCGGTGGGCGGCATCACGCCAGAGAGCATGGGTGCGTGGGTCAAGGCTGGGGCAACGGGTTTTGGCATTGGCAGCCAGTTGTATGCGCCGGGAACCTCCGCTGCCGACGTGCTGGAGCGGGGGTGCGCGTTTGTGAAGGCTTGGCGGGATGTTGCGCCTGCGTTTGCCCTAGGCGGGTAAAGTTAAAAGGCACCGCCACGCATAGTGGAAACAACCGAGGCCGTCTGGACCGGGGCGACGGCCTGCCCTTGTGCCTGCCATTCGGAGATTCCGCCTTCGAGGTGGGACGCGTTGGCACCCATGGCCTTTAGTGTGGCGGTCAGACCCTGGCTGATCTCGTGGCCGTGTGCGCAATACACCACGATGGGGAGGTCGTGTTGGATGTCATCTTTCCAGTCCAGCCATAACGCCGGGTTCTTCCACTGGGCCCCCGCGATTTGCACGCCCGATGC
>CAIQEX010000224.1 GCA_903870955.1 uncultured beta proteobacterium | reverse complement strand
CACAAACGTGACCAAGCCAACACGATCCCCAAACGCATATTCAATCAACGCGTTCTTCACGATCTTTGTATAGGTGCCGGCAAAGTCAAAACCGAAGCTGCCGTCTTTGGCTTCCATGCGCGACGAAAACGCCCCGCCTTCGCGCAAATCAACCGAGGCGCTGGTGGTGTGCCAGTCATCAGACGCGGTATTCCATTGCTTGATGTCGTCGGGCGTGGTGTAGGCGGCCCACACTTTGTCGATAGACGCTTTGACGCTGGTCTCTACGGTAATTTTCATGGTGCAGTTCCTCTGGTTACCCAATGGCTACGATTTTGCCGCCGCTGCATTCACCCGGCACGCATGCGGTTGTTCTTTGCGTTGTGCTCCAACTCGCACAGCCCGAGTGCTTCCATCAGCGGGGGAATGTAGACGCCGAAGCGTCCGCGCAAACCCTTCTTCAGGCCATACCAACCGCCAACCGGATTGGCCTCGGAGCGGCCCCAGCTTTCGACAGTACCGTCCTTGGCTGGCTTCTGCTCGTCAGCGCCGCCGAGTTCGACCCAGTCGCCTGCCTTTTTGAGCATGGCGTGCAAGTCATCAATGCATCTGGCGTCGTAATGCAAAACTGTGCTGCCCACGGTACAGACAAGAATCTTCCTGCCGTCTTTTTCGTCCGTGTGCATGGTGTATTCGGATGTGCCGGGCGCGGTTTTCAGCTTCCACGGATTGTCCTTCGGTCTGGAGATCAGATTTGTCATGGCTTGCCCTTCTTGCCCAGAACATACGCGACGATGGCATTGGCATGGCCGTGGCCCATCCCATGCTCGGACTTTAGCCACGCCACCATTTCCATGTGCTTCATGTCCTTGCGTTTTGCAACGAGACTTAACCAATGATCGATCGGTTGCCCATACTTTTTCTCGATGGACGGGAAGTACGACGCGGGCCCTTTGACTTTCTCTTCTGGCGGCATGGATCACTCCAAAGAGTTTATGAATATTTCCTGTCGAAAATCCTAACCCACTTGCCAACCGAGCGAAACCTGAAAAACAACTAGTGGCAGACCTGGCAGATTGGCTTATACGGTGAGCAGGCGAACAGCCCAGTACACGCCAATGGTCAATTGCACGGCAAATGCTGAAAAGCGAAAAATCACTGCCAACGCCGAAAGTGAACTGAGGTGAATCACGGACTGCAATATACGTGCGAAGAGAAAAATGAACGCCAGCGGATCGGTGATGGAGGCTCTTCCCGCCACCAAAGCAATAAGCATGAGACCGCCAAAAATTGGCAGACCTTCAATGCAGTTTGCGTGGGCCCGCGCCAAGCGTTGCATAAAGGGCGAAAGGTTTGAGTTCTCCGGGTTGAAGCCATTGGCTGCAACCGCCCTGGTAAGGACGAGCTTTGAGCGAATGACCTCCATGAGAACCAAAAGGAACAACGACCAAGCGACGAAGCCCGTCAGGGCAATCAGTGTGGGATTCATGTTTTACCTTGATCGGGTTACGTGGGTTGCGCTAGGCGTAGGGGGTTCCGTCTTTGTGGGTAAATTTCCATTGGCCATCTACCAGCAAAGCCTTGAGATCATCATCAGGATAACTGCCTTCGTCCCCTGGAGATCGGTCCCCGACTTCGAGATACACAACCTCTTCAGACGTCTCATTGATCAGCCGATGTCCATTGCCGGTGCCGGCCTTGAAACCCGCGCACATGCCGGGGCTGAGCGTGCTACGCCCTTCGTCTGTGTGCAGCGTGGGGTGGCCTTGAAGAATGTAGACAAACTCGTCTTGTTTGGTGTGCGCGTGGCGCAGGGCTGACGTGGAATTCGGTGCCAGGCGCGTCAGGTTCACGCCAAAATTTGCGAGCCCGAAAACCTCGCCAAGCTGACTCTTGGCACGACCCGACATCCGCGATGCGAATGGCTCAGGATAGTTGGACGGCTTGTTTCTCAGGGGCACGTTGGCTGCGATAACGGCAGATGGATATTTCGATTCAGACATGGGGCCTCACGATAGAAATTACTAAGTGCTGGCGTCGCCATTCAACTTGGCGGCTTTGGTGACGATTTCGGGTTGGGGAATTTGGTAGGCCAGGTGCGCAGCACTGGGGTGATTCACCTTGGATGGACGGCCGTCTTGTTGCATGCGCCGATGTGCCTCGTCCCACCCCGGCAATCCTGTGGCGGCCTGCTCCCAATGGACGACCGACGCCTCGTCACACCAATGGGCCAGGCGCCTCATGGCCTCGCGATGCGCGCCCGAACCCACATAGGCCCGCATGGCCTTCAGGTCGGTCCACTGCGTACACGTCCAATAAGTCCGTTGCGCATCTGGCAACAACTGCACCGCACTATTTCCCATGGCTGCACGCGCCTGCCAATTTGCGCGCAGCGTATAGAAAAAGAAGGCTGGCATGAACCATATAGAGCGAATGCGCAGACGGGTTACGGATATCAGGGGCATGGTGTGTTCAGGTGCTTGCCTTGGTTTGGCTCTGGATGCATGTGCAAGCTTTCTTCTGTCGATTTGGTTGGGATCGTCGGGTCGGTGAAGGTGAGTCTAATGGTCCGGACATCAGGCTGGTTTTTGGTCCGGCTGAACGACCAGTTAAGCGGACCGTTCATTTGCGAGGGCTTTGAGCTTAAGTACGGTTGCCAAGTTTCTTGTGGTGACGAACTTGCCAACGTTCACTCCACGCAACAGGGCTACGAATTTCGGCATTTGAGATGCCTAATGTGCGAATTGACCGGCACAGCGCGGCTTTTTAGTGCGGCGTCTGGCGGATCGATGGATTGGGGTTGTTTGCACTAGCGCGCCACCCAGCCGCCGCAAACAGGAAACACTTGCCCGACAAAACAACTCGCTGGTTCGCTACAAAGGTAAGCAGCGAACTCAGCGTCCTCAATTGCGCCTACGAGGCGCCCCAGCGGAACCTCGCGCTTCAGGCGCTCCTGGAACCTTGGATTGTTTTGAACGTCGGGCGGGAAGTAGGTCGGGTTATCAACGAAGTTCTGCGCGATTGCATTCACTTGAACGTTGTGGGGTGCAACCTCTACGCCGACGGCCTGCACGTAGGCAAGCTGGGCGCCGCGGGCAGCACTGTATGTCGAGGCGCGCTTCATCCCGCGCAGTGCTGATGCGCTGCCCATGACGAGAATCTTGCCCGAGCGCCGCGCGATCATGGCGGGCAAGACAGCACGGAACAATCGTGGCAGGGGATGCACGAGAGCAGCGAATGTGTCAATCCACTCTTCGTCCGAGGCTTCCGTGGCTGCTGTGGTCGGTGCTGGTAGTGCCAGGTTGACAACGAGGATATCGACGTGCCCTGCCTCGGCGACGATAGCGGCGGGCGCACCTGCGATCAGGAGAAGGTCGGTACTCGGGATAACCGTGGCACCGTGCTTGGCGAACACTTCGCAAAGAACAGGGCCCATGAACGCGTCGGCGTGGGTGATGAGCACGCGCTTGGCCAGAAGGATCTGATTTGACATGGACTCTCCCTCACTTACTGAGACAACGAATATTTTGACGCTTAACGTGAAGATGACCGGACCACAACACTTTGCAGCGAAGCCGCCTCCTGCTGTTGTGGGTCCGTGTCCGTTGAGATGTTATCCCTCGATAATCCGAGAGCGCCAATAGCCTGGTTTCCTGTCGTCCGGTGCGATTGCCAGCACCAGGATTTCATCACCACGGTGTAGGTACAAGACTGAAAACGGAAAGCGCTTCGGGAAAACTCGGCGAGTGCCGTACCTGTGAGGTGAGCCCATATCCGGAAATTCAGCGCCAATCGCGAGCGCCCGCTCAACGAGCGTTGCGAATCGCTCACCGAGCGGCGGACTGATCTTTGCGTAGTACTGCACCTCCCAAGCCAACTCGGCCCGCGCGGCCTCGTGAAACCGGACAAGCATCACTTCAGCAAACGTCGAACTTCCGCAAATACTTCTTCAGCGGGAATGAGCTTCGCGGTACCGGCGTCAATATCAGCCATTCGGAGTCGAATCTCCTCGTCCCAAGCCGCCTCGACTTCGTCGTCTGGCTCGTGCACCGTAGCAAGGAGTTCCTCTGCCAATCGAACCCGGTCCGCCGGAGGCAGTCTTCGAGCTTGTGAACTGAGTTCTTCGATGAGATTGGCCATAGTGTTCCTCTAGTGGAACCTCAAGTCTACCGCTGAAGGGCGCGAACAGCTACGAGCGCGGGCATCGATGGATAACGTTGGCGATGACCCGCGAAAGTCGGGTCGATCAACCAGCTAAAGCCGAGCGATCCAATAACCGGGCTGGCGGCGATGGTGGGCAACGGCCAAGACTTGCACAAATCCATCAACTTCGCGGTAAACAAGGTCAAAGTGAAAGACCTTAAACATGACACGTCGAATGTCAGGGGCAAGAACAATGCGTGAACGACCAGGCGAAGCGCAAACCAAGTCCAACGTATTTTGGAATTCGGAGTGGTACCGCCTTCCCAATCCCGCTTGGAGCTCCTCATAGTGAGTGACCTATTTTTTGTGTTCTTCTGCGGCCTCGGGATGGAGCCAATAGTTCACTTAAAAAGCGCCTGAACTTCCAGCTCAAGCTGCTCGCCACTCACCAGACTGACTTTGCCTGAATCAATGTCATCAGCGCGGCGGCGCGCCTCATTGAGCCAGATATCCTGAATTTCAGTTT
>CAIQEX010000223.1 GCA_903870955.1 uncultured beta proteobacterium | reverse complement strand
TCAAAAAGGCACTGTACTCTTCCACAAATTCGGGGTGTCCTTGCACGCAGAATACCTCCTCGCCCACCGCATAACCGGCAACTGGGCAGTGCGCATTGCTGGCCAGCAGCACGGCGTTTTCGGGCAATTCAAGCACCTGGTCGCGGTGGCTGACCAACAGCGACATCTTGTTGTCCTCCGGGGCCAGGGGTAGCTCGGCTGCGTGCCACTCGTAGGACATACGGCCGACACCCCAGCCTTGGGGCGCGCGTCCTACTTTTGCTCCAAGGCAAATCGCAATCAGCTGATGGCCGAAACAAATGCCGAGCAATTTCTTCTTCTGCTCTAGAAGTTCTGAAACGCGGCGGCGTAACTCCACAACCCAGGGCTCATTGGAGAAAGAGTCCGCCTTGCTACCCGTGAGCAATATGGCGTCGTAGCCATCAAAGGATTCCGGGTACTCCAGCGCTGGTGTGTGGAACACATCAAATTGCCAGTCTGTTGCGCCGGCGTCACGAAACAGGCGTTCAAACATCGCGCCGTAGCGCTTGTAGAGCGGGGCAATTTCAGGTGACAGATCGTCGTTTTCGAGAATACAGAGTTTCTTCATAGCTGGCTATTTTCCATCGATTTTAGTAACCGTGTTACATTAGCGGGTCGCTTCATGCGAACTGACTGTGCACATCTGCGGTTTGCCCCTTAGGCAATTCATCAAAACGCAACACTGCACCGGCCCCTGGCAGAGGGGTCGTCCGTTCAGCAATTTCAAAGCGCACCGCACAGCACTCTCACGGCCCAGCGGTTATTTCTCCCTTTTTTTCTGCACGAAGTCCCTGCCAGCGGCCCGTGCAACTGGTTTTCCAATGTGTTTTTCAATGATTCAGAATAATAATTTTTCGCTACTGTCCCCCGTAACCATGGGCAAATACCGCATTGCGGCCTGCCCTCAACCGCTGACAAGCGGTCGCTTTGGAGCCTTGGTTTCCATTGCCAGCGGAAGCGGTAGCGCCTCCACCGACCGCGTCATGCGCTTTCGCGATGACTTCCTCACACACGATGCCGCGGCCCACTATGCGTTGGCCCAGGGCATCGATTGGGTACATGAGAAGACACGCACCCACTAAACGTACGATAATAGAGAGCTTAAGGATCTAACCATGGCTAAAGAAGAACTGATTGAAATGATGGGCGTTGTCAACGAAGTGCTGCCAGACACGCGCTTTCGCGTGACCCTGGACAACGGTCACCAGTTGATCGCGTATTCGGCTGGCAAGATGCGCAAGAACCATATCCGCATCCTCGCGGGTGACCGCGTATCCCTGGAACTCTCGCCTTACGACCTGAGCAAGGGTCGCATCAATTTCCGCCATATCGAAGGCCGTGGGCCCATGACGCCCCGACGTCCGCAGTAAATTCTGCCAAACTAGCCGCTCTAAACAGGCGGCTTTTTTTTGCCTGCATTTTTGCCGTCGGGCCGCCCCAAGGCAAAAAGCAGCCCCCTCTGGGGGCAGGGCGCCACACACCGTGGGCAACCGTGGGGGCGAGAATCTATAAAGAGGCGACAACATGTCATTGAATCCCGTGATTTCCCTGTTGGGTCGGCGTTTGCGACTGGCCGTGATTGGTGGCGGTCCCGGCTCCTTTATTGGCGCCATGCACCGCCAGGCAGCACGCATAGATGACCGCTATGAACTGGTTGCCGCCTGTCTGTCGTCCAATGCCGAGCGTTCTGTACAGGCCGGACGCGAACTCGGTCTTGCAGCAGATCGTTGCTATGCCGATGGAGAGTTGCTGATAGCTGGCGAGGCTGCCCGCGACGACGGCGCCGATGTGGTGGCGATCATGACGCCCAACGACAGCCACTTCCAGTTCTCCATGGCCGCCTTGAGCGCTGGCATGGATGTCATCTGTGACAAGCCCATGACCAATACGCTCGACGAAGCGCAGTTGCTCATTCAAAAAGTCAAGGACAGTGGCCTGGTGTTCTGCTTGACGCACAACTACACCGGCTATCCCATGGTCAGGCAGGCGCGCGCCATGGTGGCTGCCGGTGATTTGGGCGATATCCGACTGGTACAGGTTGAGTATGTGCAAGGCGGTCGTTCCCAACCCGGTGTCTCCCGCTCCCCCTGGAAAGACGATGCCGCACGCGGCGGTCCCTCCTTGGTGATGGGCGATATCGGCACCCATGCCCACAACCTGCTACGGTTCATCACGGGACTGGAAGTGGCCCAGGTAGCAGCCGAGGTCGGGACGGTAGTGCCAACACGCGTCACGCACGACTATGCGGGTGCCATGCTGCGCATGGGCAATGGCGCTCGCGGTAGCTTCTGGGTTACGCAGGCTGCTGCCGGTGTGGAAAACGCCTTGCGTATTCGGGTCAGCGGGTCCTTGGGATCGCTGGAGTGGCAACAGGAAATTCCGCAACTTCTGAGCTTCAAGCCCCATGGCGCTCCGGCGCAGACGCGCACGCCCAACGGCCCCGGCACCCTGCCGCTGTCGGCTCACTCCTCGCGCATCGTTGCCGGGCACCCGGAAGGCTTTCACGAGTGTTTTGCGAATATCTATTCGGATGCGGCGCAGGCGATTGCCGCGCGCCGCGCCGGCAAGGCAGCCGATCCCCTGGCCCTGCATTTCCCCAATGCCCATGACGGACTGTTAGGCCTGCAGTTTGTCGACGCCGTGATCCGCTCCAATGCCAGCAATGGCGCGTGGACCACGGTTTAACAATCAGAAGTGAATCCCGCGCCGGGCCGCCCCAAGCGGGATTGGCCCCTTGAGGGGGCAGAGAGCCACATGCAATGGGCGAACGTGGGGGCTACTGAATCCCGCGCCGGGCCGCCCCAAGCGGGATTGGCCCCTTGAGGGGGCAGAGAGTTACGCGCAGCGAACGAACGTGGGGGCTAGCAATCCCGCGCCGGGCCGCCCCAAGTCGGGTTAGCCCCCTGAGTGGGCAGAGAGCCACATGCAATGAGCGAACGTGGGGGCTAGCAATCCCGCGCCGGGCCGCCCCAAGCGGGATTGGCCCCTTGAGGGGGCAGAGAGTTACGCGCAGCGAACGAACGTGGGGGCTATTAGTGACAGTGACCCCACCGCAACACCAGCGGGTCCAGCCGCTTGGCGGTTTCGATGAGTCCTGCGCGGGTGTCCGGGTGCATGGATGGGAGCGGGTGGCGGGGTGCCTCGCAGGCAATGACGCCGCCCTCTTTCATCAACGCTTTAGCCGCCAATAGTCCGCATTGGCGATTCTCGAAGTTGATCAATGGCAGCCATTCCTGGTAGGCCTGCACTGCGTCTTCGCGTCGACCTGCGGCATAGGCATCGACGATCTTGCGGATGCCGTCCGGGAAGCCGCCGCCGGTCATGGCACCGGTAGCGCCAGCGTCCAGATCGGGTAGCAGCGTGATGGCTTCCTCGCCGTCCCAGGGGCCTTCGATGGCATCGCCGCCCAGGCGTATCAGCTCGCGCAATTTGGAAGCCGCACCCGCGGTTTCAATCTTGAAATAGGCAACCTGTTCAAGCTCCTGCGCCATGCGGGCCAGAAACGCGGCGCTAAGCACCGTGCCGCTGGCCGGTGCATCCTGAATCATGATGGGGATCGAAATCGCGTCGGAGACGGCTTGGTAGAAGCTGTAAATCTGCGGCTCCGGTACACGAAAGGTGGCTCCGTGGTAGGGCGGCATCACCATCACAATGGAGGCTCCCAGGTCCTGTGCCTGTTTGCTGCGCTCGGCACACACCAGCGAGCTGAAATGCGTGGTGGTGACGATGACGGGTACGCGCCCTGCCACATGTTCCAGCATGGTCCGGGTCAGCAGTTCGCGCTCGGCGTCCGACAACACAAACTGTTCCGAAAAGTTGGCCAGGATGCACAGGCCGTTGGAGCCCGCGTCGATCATGAAATCGACACAGCGCTTCTGGCTTTCCAGATCGAGCGCACCGCTTTCAGTGAAGGTGGTCGGTACCACCGGAAACACGCCCTTGTAGCGAGGTGACAGTCGGGTGTTCATGCGCGTCCTCACATTCCTGTGTAAGAAGTTTTCACCACGGTGAAAAACTCCTGCGCGTAGCGGCCCTGCTCACGCGGACCGTAGCTGGAACCCTTGCGTCCTCCGAAGGGCACGTGGTAGTCGACACCAGCAGTCGGCAGGTTCACCATCACCATGCCGGCTTGCGAATGGCGCTTGAAGTGCGTGGCGTATTTCAGGCTGCTGGTGGCAATGCCGGCAGACAGGCCGAAGGGCGTGTTGTTGGCTTCAGCCAAAGCCGCGTCGTAGTCTTTGACGCGGATGATGCTGGCGACCGGGCCGAACACTTCCTCGCGGTTGATGCGCATGGCAGACGTGGTGTCGGTGATCAGCGCGGGTTGCATGTAGAAGCCATCGGTGCCCCGTTGCAGGCGCTCACCGCCCGCCACCAGGGTGCCGCCTTCGCTTTGTGCAATGCCGACATAGCCCAGGTCCTGCTCCAACTGGGCAAGTGACGCCACCGGGCCAATGTCGATACCCGCCTCCAGCGCGTCGCCAATCTTCAGCGTTGCCATGCGCGCCTTCATGCCTTCCACAAACTTTTCGTAGATGCCATCGGTCACGATCAAACGGCTGGACGCGGTGCAGCGCTGGCCGGTCGAGAAGAAGGCGCTTTGCACGCTGAGTTCCACAGCCTGTGCCAGATTGGCGTCATCCAGAATGACCTGCGGATTTTTGCCGCCCATTTCCAGTTGGAACTTCTTCAGGCTGGTCGCGCATTGCAGGGCGATGCGGTTACCCACGGATTGCGAGCCGGTGAAGCTGATGGCATCGATGCCGGGATGGGTCACCAGCGGGTCGCCAATGACGCTGCCGCGGCCCATCACCAGATTGAAGACGCCTGCGGGGATGCCGCTGCGGCTGATGATTTCGGCCAGCGCCCAGGCGCAACCCGGCACCAAGTCGGCCGGCTTGAAGACCACGCAATTGCCATAGGCCAGAGCCGGTGCAATCTTCCAGGCCGGAATGGCGATGGGGAAATTCCAGGGCGTGATGATGCCAATCACACCGAGTGGCTCACGGGTGATTTCCACGCCAATGCCGGGCCGTACCGAGGGCAGTGTCTCGCCTGCCAGACGCAAGCATTCACCGGCAAAGAACTTGAAGATGTTGCCGGCACGCGCTGCTTCGCCAATGCCTTCGGGCTTGGTCTTGCCCTCTTCGCGGGCCAGTAGCGTGCCGAGTTCTTCGCGTCGCGCCAGGATCTCAGTACCGATCTTGTCCAGTGCGTCGGCACGGGCTTGAATGCCAGAGATGGAACAGCTGGCGAAGGCCGCGCGGGCGGCTTGCACAGCGCTGTCCAACTGGGCAGCACTGGCTTGCGTGTAATGCCCCTGAACATCGGCCGTGTTGGAAGGGTTGACGTTGGGTGAATAGGCCGTGCCCGCCACCCATTCGCCATGGATCAGGTTGTTGTGTTCTTGTGTCATTCAGTGCTTTGTGAATTGAATCCGGTGCGTACCAGAGGAGTCGTTCAATGCGAGTCGCGCGGGATGCCGGCACCGCTGCCGCCCACCAGAAAATCCAGGTCGGCACCCAGATGCGCTTGCTGTACGGTTTCCACATACAGCTTCTGGTAACCCCGCTTGGGTGCTTCAGGGGCCACCCACAGCTTGCGGCGCTCGGCCAGCACTTCGTCGCTCACTTCCAGATGCAAGCGGCGACCAGCTACGTCGAGCTCAATCATGTCGCCGTTCTGCACCAAGGCCAGCGTGCCCCCGGCTGCCGCTTCAGGCGAGGTGTGCAGCACCACCGTGCCGTAGGCGGTGCCGCTCATGCGGCCATCGCTGATGCGCACCATGTCGGTAATGCCCTTCTTCAGTACCTTGGGTGGCAGCGGCATATTGCCCACCTCGGCCATGCCGGGGTAACCGC
>CAIQEX010000222.1 GCA_903870955.1 uncultured beta proteobacterium | reverse complement strand
TGGTCTGGGACTGCGCTGGATCGGACTCGAGCCCTGGCTGTACCGCATCGCACCAGCAGAGTCGCGGGGCAGGCTGGTGGGTTTTCATGAGACGCTGATCGCGCTGGCCCCGATTGTGGCGCCCGCATTGGCCGGCACCTTCGGGCTGCATGGCAAGGCCTTGTTCTGGATTGGCGGTGTGTTTTGTATCGGCGCCTTTCTGCCTTTGGCGCTGGCACGCAAAGAGCCGCCCCATGTCGATACGGCGTCCAACAGCGGGATTCACATCCATCTCGCCGCGCAACTGCGTGAGCGCATCTTCAAATTAGGCGTGG
Source organism: uncultured beta proteobacterium (assembly GCA_903870955.1). Taxonomy (GTDB): domain Bacteria; phylum Pseudomonadota; class Gammaproteobacteria; order Burkholderiales; family Burkholderiaceae_C; genus Allorhodoferax. The sequence goes on along the minus strand of CAIQEX010000222.1, from coordinate 2,532 downwards.
CAATTGCCTTGGTCGGCGGCATGATGGAAGCGGCCTTGTCGGGGCTTTTTGCGCTGTTCGCGCAAGGCCACGGCATAACCAGCAGCCAGACTACCGATTTACTCGCGTTGTTTGGTCTGGGTGGCTTGCTCCTGCAATACGCCGTAGGTTGGCTCGCCGATCACCGGGGCGTGGGGGTCGCTGCCTTTTGGTGTGCCATCGGCACGCTCCTGGTTTGCGTGGCACTGGCAATGCCGATGGACTACATGCTGGTGATGTTGGCAGTCTTTTTATTGGGCGGCTTTATCACCGCGTTCCTGACGCTGGCGCTGATCGCGAGCACCATGACCCAGTCCGGCACCATGGCCAGCAACGTCAGCTTGATTTCCATGCTCTACACCTTGAGCGCGGTGGCTGGGCCGTTGATGGCCGGGGCCGTTATGAAGGCAACGGATACCAATGCACTGATGTGGTCAATTGCCACTGCTGCATTGCTCCTCATGGCAGTGTTGGCTTGGCTTGCCAGGGCTAAGCCGTCGTCTTAGGCTTGAAGTCGCACACCGTGCTCACCGCGCATTGCCAGCACAGCGGCTTGCGCGCCTGGCAGATATAGCGCCCGTGCAATATCAGCCAGTGGTGCGCGTCGACCAAATACGCAGCGGGGATGCGCTTGAGCAATTTGTCTTCCACCTCGCGCGGTGTTTTGCCCGGCGCCAGACCGGTACGGTTGCCCAACCGGAATAGATGTGTGTCGACTGCCATCGTGGGTTCGCCAAACGCCACGTTCAGCACCACATTGGCCGTTTTGCGGCCCACGCCGGGCAGGGATTCCAGCGCCTCACGGGTACGCGGCACCACGCCACCAAAGCGCTCCACCAGAATGCGGCAGGTCTCCATCAGATGGCGTGCCTTGCTGCGAAACAGCCCAATGGTCTTGATGTGCTGCTCAAGCCCTTCAAGTCCCAGGTCGAGGATTTTTTGCGGCGTATTGGCCACCACAAACAAACGCCGCGTCGCCTTGTTGACCCCCACATCGGTGGCTTGCGCGGAGAGCAGCACCGCCGCAAGCAACTCGAACACCGAGGCATATTCCAGTTCGGTTTGCGGATGCGGATTGGCTGCCTTGAGCGTGGCGAAGAAGGTTTCTATCTGGGCTGGTTTCATCTTGGGTTTTGCACCGGTGCGTTTCAATGAGAGCGGTTAGCAGATATTTGCCGTTGAGGTATTGAACTCACCATCCATTGGCCAACACAAACTCTTCAAATTGAGCAGCATTCATTGGCTTGGCAAAGTAGTATCCCTGAAGCTGATGTACACCCAACTGAGCCAACACGGAAGCAGTCTGTTCGTCTTCCACGCCCTCCGCGACTGTGTTCAGATTGAAGGCCGATGCGATTTTGACGATGGCCTGGATCAGTTGTTCTCCCTGCGGCAAATGCACACGTCGCACAAATGAAATATCAATCTTCACCTTTGTTGCAGGCATCTCGTGCAATTGCGAGAGTGAGGAATAGCCGGTTCCAAAATCATCAATCGCAATGCCAAAGCCTGCGCCCGTAAGTTCAGACAAACGCTGGGTCGTGTGTTCCGCGTCTTCCATGGCAACGCTTTCGGTAATTTCCAGATCGATCATCGAAGGCGACAGTTGAAGTGCAGCCAGATCGTCCAATAAGTCAGCAGTAAAGCTGGGTATGAAAAGCTGACGCCGCGATACATTGACGGCCACCCGCAATTCGATGCCCTGACGTTTCCAGCGCTCCATGCTCTCCACGGTTTGCAACCAGATCTGGTGACCCAACTCGCGAATCAGTCCCAGGTTTTCCGCCATGGGAATGAACGTCGCCGGTGATACCCAACCATACGTTTCGTCATGCCACCGGGCCAGAGCTTCGCAGGCGACGATACGCCGTGTACCAGCATCCACAATGGGCTGAAACCAAACCTGCAACTTTTGATCCTTGATCGCCGTAGCCAACTTATTTTGAATGTAGAGGGCTCGGCGCTCCTTGTCGCGATCAGCCATATCGGAAACGTAGCGGATGGTATTTCTGCCCTGTTCCTTGGCAAAAAACATCGCACGGTCTGCCTGCGACAACATGGTTTCAACGCTTTCACCATCCTCCGGATAGATGGCCACGCCCATACTGCAAGTTACATTGAACTGGTTTCCGTCAATCGTGATCGGACGCTCGCAAACATTTGCAAATTTGACCATCACGTCCCGCACATCCACGGTATTTTCGAGGTCGGTGATTAAAACCACGAACTCGTCGCCACCCCATCGCGCCAGGGTATCACCGGACCTCAACGATCCTTTCAAAGCATTCGCCAAGTTCACCAGCATCTGATCTCCGGCGCCATGACCGTGCTGGTCATTGACGTTCTTGAAATGGTCCAAATCGACAAACGCCACAGCCACCTTGGTGCCTTTTCGCTTTGCAGTTCGGAGAGCAACCTTTGCCCGATCCTCAAACAATATCCGGTTCGGCAACTCGGTCAGCGCGTCATGCAGCGCCATATGGGAAATATGCTTTTCCAACAAGTAACTTTGGG
>CAIQEX010000221.1 GCA_903870955.1 uncultured beta proteobacterium | reverse complement strand
GGGCGTTGGTGACTCTTACGTCTCCATATTCGAAAAATGTGTGCTCTTCCAATTTATCCCTTTGTTGGTTTAGACCAATTCAATGCCAAAAACGGCACAGGGGATTTTTGCATGATTGTCTGTTCATGCTTCTGAACTATTCGTCTGGGTCGATCCATTGCGTCGAATTTTTCTTTCGCGGAGGTTTCGATCACCGTAGTTAGGGTCTGGCTCCTGTCCGTAACGTGAAATGGCACACATGGTTTGTTATTGCTTTAGTACGGCACCAAACACCCGCCATCAGGGCAATCATGGGCATCGTCATCAGTGCAGGCGATGCTTGGAAAATTGACGTAATGTCTAGCAGCGGTGGACGGGTTGCGATGCAGATCCGTCGATATCGAAATGGATGTCATCGTCGAGCCGGATTCTTGCAGCATTGGGTTCATGACTTCTTTATGGCCTGCGCCTTCAACTGTGCAGAGCCAGCTTGGCGACAAATTGGTGGTCTTCTGTGCCCCAGCGTGGCCTTGCAGCGGCATGCAGACGGTCGGGGAAATTAGACATGCCAAAAGAATTGCGCCGATGAAAGGATTTTCATTTGCCATGACGCCATTCATGTTTTCCAGTTGGTATTGCTGAGTTGTTTTGCAGTCGATGGGTTCGATCAGCATCACGCTTTTTGCGGTATAAATTGCCAGCTATGGATTCCCTATCCAACCATTTTTTCCACAGGGGAATTATGAATACCCAAAAGTACGACCCAGCAGAAATCACTGACCTCAATCGACAGTTTGTTGCGGAGTGGCTGAGCGATCGGAGTGCATTTCACACTTGGTTTTCATCTGTGATCACGGGTAGTTTCGTCGCCATCACCGTTTTTGGGGCAAAGCCAGGTTTTTCTAGTGTCAAGGGCTACTTCCTTTCTGCCGCAACAGTTTTGCTCCTCTTCGCACTGATCTGTAACTTTGTTTGCGTGTGGTCGATTCCGAGTTGGAAATACCGAGTCAACACTTTGATCATTACAAACTCTGCTGCAATGCGTAGGGAACTTGCGATTACGGCCTGGCTCAGTGCCATCGCTTTTGTCAGCGGTCTGACTATTGCGGTGATAGGCAACTCTGCAGACTAAGACCACCGCGTAAAGATGCAACTGCGACACTCAGATTGCGAGGTCGCAACGTAAGTTTTCAGGCTTAACCAATTTGCGGCTCCAACGCGAAAGGACAATGCGCGGCGTCAATTGCTGACTAGACCGGAGAGCCGGCATTTATAACGGCTGCCACTGCATTGGGTTTAGCATCTACCCGGATGGTAAATCACTACTTTTTGCTCATTGGAACTTGGGCGCTGTTTGGCCTAAGCCACAGCTTTCTGGCTGGCACTCGGCTTGACAGCCTGTTCGGGCGGAGAAGTCGTCTCGGCTACAACATCATTGCAACGGCGATGACGGCAGTTCCCTTCCTGATCATGGCCAAGTACCCAGCAATCCCCTTTTGGCAAGACCCATACTGGCTAAAGTTGGCAAGGGTCGTGGTCAGCGTTGGTGTCGTTCTCGCTTTCATTCATACACTGAAGTTTTACTCGATCTCCAGCTTTCTTGGCCTCAAGTCCGACATTTGGCCGCTGACCTTCAGCCCGTGGCACTGCTGGATGCGACACCCCTGGTATTTTTTGATGCTGATTTTTGTCTGGAGTCAGCCCATGACAGACACCTGGTTTATTTCTGCCCTGTGCATCACTCTGTATCTTGTCATTGGAAGCCGCAAGGAGGAAAAACGGATGTTGGCTCTACACCCAGGCTCATATGCTGAATATTCGGAGATCGTTCCTGGCTTGTTTCCTTGGCGTGGACGTGCACTGGATGAGGCAAATCGCCAGCGCCTGGAGGCGAGGGCTCTGCAAGAATAGCGTGGTGGTTTAGCGGCCACCAAACAAGGTGTCTGCGTGAGGCTTGCAAAATGATGACCAAGCTGGACCATGACTGTGACCTTCACCTACGGGCCGATTCCCGCCAAACGACTTTTCGTCTTCCAATTGCCTTGAGCGGCTGACGGATACTTATTTAGTTAGGCAACGGCCACACGATGTTGAACTTCCCACCCGTAAGCGCAGCTTGATAAATATCGCTGGGTGTGATGGTCTCGCGTACAAGGAAAGGCCCCATGCCATGGCTCTTCAGTTCTAACCCGATGTAGCAGTGAACACTCTTGTAGCAGTAGTAGGCAAACTCTGAGCAACTAAACCGCTGATTCGTCTTCGCGTCGTTAAATTGAAAGTCGTAACACGAGCCAACTTTTCCAAGTGCAGACAAGCGAACGGCCTGTATTACCTGCGCTGCTGTGACCGTCTCGCCTTGAAGCAGACTCTGCCGAATAGCTGCTGCGTCGTCTGGTAAGTCAGCGATCAGCGACCGATCACCATACTTGTTCACTTCTTCTGGGGCTAACTTAAACGCGTCGGGCAGACGCAGCACGGCAATGTAGTCACATCGTAAAAAGGTCAGGATGTCTTCAGTAAAGACACCTCGCGTCATCGCATGGGCAACACGCTGTCTGCCAGGTGAAAAATATTGTGGGTTGGTGCGTACGGCGTCCTTCTGCGGCTCTGCGGCCTTGACCCAGTTTCCTTGCGGGTCGAGGACCTGAAGTCTGCGTGCAGCAATCGCCTGGTCTGTTGTGGAGTTGACATCGCCCAGAAAGATTGCGGCATGGGAGAACTCACTGCCCGGTCCCGCCTTTGAACCTGACAGTTTGATCAGCGCGCCATCGAGGTAGCCGTCAAAGCCGCGTAACAAGATGTCACCAGGCCGTAAGACATCGTCAATCAGCTTACGGACTTCCTCGCCCCGCACTTTGTAGGCGCTTGAGTCTTCAACCAGGCAAAACGGCGAGTTGAAAAGCTTGATCGTCCCGATCCAAGCGATCAGTCCGTCCACCTTTTTGTCCAACCACCCAGACCATCCGCTGTAGACGCGGTAAGGGTTGTCTTTGATGGGGTTTCGCCGGGTTGCGACTGCCAGGGCTATTGATATGAGACCAGCGCTAGTCCAGGCCCAAAAACTGAACCGCCCGGCAAAGAGCCATTTGTCAAGAAGCGTAAACAGAACCATGAGCGGCAGGCCGATTGGCAACGCTCGATAGAGCAGGAAGCAGAACTGCACCAGCCACGAGATTGCCACCAGAATTAATGTCTGTATTTTTGCGAACATGTCGTACCTCCTGAGTCGTTAATCTTATTTGGAATAATTATCAGCCTAAACTCCTTCAGTATTCAACGGGAATATCAGACACCCAAGCACTGCCGACTTCCTCCCTTTTTCCGTGCGTGGTGGATGGATATCAGTTTTAAGCAAGCGCTGAAAAGACGCCCAGCCCCGCCTGATGTGGTTTACGGCGTGTTAGCGGATGGAACAACTGCTTTCAATTTGCAACGATTCACTTCACATCCCATTAACAACTGGGAAAGAAGATTGTTTCGTTCAACCAAACCGAAAGCGAACATGCAAACACCTCCCCTATTTCGATTGGCGATTGCCACACTTGCGATAGCTGCTGGCGCAGCCCAGGCTCAGACCACAACGCCGACCACCACGACGACCAGTGCGTTACCGACTGAAGTCACGACGGCTCAGAATCAAGTCATCAGCGATCTTCAGGCACTGAAGGCGGCGCTGACACAGTACGAAGCCGATAAGGCTGCAAATGCGCCTACTGCGGCAGACTTGAGCGCATTGCAGGCCGTCCGACAGACCCTGCAAAAGGACCAGGCTGCGCTGGAAGCGGCCGCCAAGACCTTTTTGAGCGCGGATCGCCTGGCGGTTAAAGCAGATCAGGCGCAACTCAAGGCGGATGTGGTGGCCGCGCTAGGTACGGCCACCATAACGGCAGACCGTGAGGCGGTTGACAAGGCAGAAGCGGCGTTGAAGGCCGCTGTGCTGGCTGGAGACCCCGCTGCCATTGCCACCAGCAAAGCAGCGCTTGCGGCAGCTCGAACCCAGCTAGCCGCTGATAGAACGGCCGCACTTTCGGCCTCTAGCGCAGTGGCCGCAGACAAAGCCGCCTTGGCCGCGGCAATTGCCGCGCTGAAGACCGATCGCCTTGCCGTCATGTCCCCGGTCGTGGCCGCCGCGCAGGCAGATGGACTCACGCGTGCGGTAAAACATAAGGGTGAAGATTCAGAGGCGCATGAGAGTCATCTCAAGTTGGCTAACGTCGGTAGCGCCACCTCCAATGCGGCGCACAGTGAAAGCCATGCTTCATCATCTGGCAATAGTGGTGGTGGTGGTGGTGGTGGTGGGGCCGGCCATAGTGCCTCACGCCATTAGGGGGTCATCGCACGGATATCGGTCTGGTCTGGATTCCAGCGAGCGCGTGACTTTGCCAATGTTTGCCTTTGGCAGTTCACTGCGTTTGTCTATAGCAAATTGGGCCAATAGTCGCCGGCAGAAGTTCCGGACAGAGGCCTCGTTTTGCTACCAGCTAGCCATTTATTTTCGGGTTGTTTATGACGGGCTGCCCGTTGCATTGGGGCAGCCCGGTTCTTTGGTCTGAACTATCTGAATCGCAGTACGTAACTGATTGCGATCGCGTGCACCGAATAATTCGGGCTCTGCTCATAGCTGGGCAGC
>CAIQEX010000220.1 GCA_903870955.1 uncultured beta proteobacterium | reverse complement strand
GGGTCGATCTTGGTCTTCAGGAACTCGATCACTGGAGGTTGGGCAGCAGCACGGAACTGGGCCAGCTCAGCCGGTGTGGGGCTGTAGACCGTCACACCTTTTTCCGCCAGTGTCTTGCTACCGGTGGCTGCGAAGGTACGGTTGGCCTTGCGCTCTTCATTGCAGGCTACGCGGGCGGCATCGGTAACCACCTTTTGCAGATCGGCAGGGATCGATTTGTAGAACTTGTCGCTCATCACGAACCAGTCAATGCCGTAGTTATGGCCGTCCAGCGTGACGTGCTTTTGCACTTCATACAGCTTAGCGAAAATCATGGTCGGCACCGGGTTCTCCTGGCCATCGACCACGCCAGTCTGCAGTGCGGTGTAGAGCTCGGGGAAGGCGATGGGTGTGGGCTGTGCGCCCAGGGCCTTCATCTCGGTCACATACAGCGGGGTTTCCTGCACGCGAATCTTCAGGCCGGTCAGGTCCTTGGGTGCATGGATGGGTGTCTTGCCGCTGCTGAAGTGGCGGAAGCCCACCTCACCAAAGCACAGGTTGTGCATGCCGGTAGCAGCGTTGAAGTCGGCGGCCAGTTTCTGACCAAAGGGGCCGTCCATCACCTTGTCGGCGATGTCATCGTTGGGGAACAGGTAGGGAATGTCGGTGACCATGGCGCTCGGGAAATAGTTGGCCATCACGCCGGATGCAAAACCAGCCTGGATGAAGCCGTTTTTCACGCCTTCGACCAGATCCTTCTCACCACCCAGGGCTCCGGCACCGAACACCTGCACCTCGATACGGCCACCGCTTTTGGCCTTGATTTCGCGGGCAAAGGCCTCAGCCATGACAGCCTTGCGCGAGGTGGCGATGTCCACTGAATCCGAGTGCGCCAACTTGAGGATGACCTTGCTCTGGGCTTGGGCCAGGGTGGCTGCGCAGCACAGCAGTGCAGACAGGGCGACGGTGGTGAGGATGCGGGGTGTGGATTTCATGGAATTAACTCCGTTTAGGTTGAAAGGGACGAAAAATAGGGAACATCGAAAGCGCAAATGACTAGTGCAAATGACTAGCGCAGATTGAAGGCATGGGGCAAAGCCAGACTAATGGCTGGGAACACCGCAATCGCCACCAAGCCGACCAGCAACACGGCCAGATACGGCATGAAACGCGGCGTAACTTTTTCCACCGAGGTGTCCATCACCGAGCAGGTGACGAAGTAACACACGCCGAACGGCGGAATAAAAGTGCCAATGCCCATGGAGATGATGAGCACGATGCCAAAGGCCATCGGGTCAATCCCATAGACCTTGGTGAGTTGCAGCAGCATCGGGCCAAAAATCAGCAGCGAAGGCAAACCTTCCAGGATGGAACCCATCACCACCATCAGCACGATGGAGAAAGCGATAAAGGCAAAGGCCGAGCCCCCCAGCATCGCCAGAAAGTCCCCCACCACGCCCTGCAGGCCGCTCAGAGCCAGCGTCCACGAAAAAGCGCTACCGGCGCTGACCATGAACAGCACCATGCCGGACATGGCTGCTGAGTCGGCCAGCGTGGTGATGAAGGTCTTGGTGCTCATGCCCCGGTAGATAAACACCGAGACGATGATGGAGAACACCACGGCAATGGACGACACCTCCGTGGTGGTGGCAATGCCGCCGACGATGCCGATGATCAGGATGATGGGCACCAGCAGCGCGGGAATGGCACGCACGCTGATCTTCATCTTCTCGGGCCAGGACAGGGCCGGGCAACGGGGCCAGTTGTTCTTCTTGGCGCGGCGGTTGATCAAAATCATCAGGCACAGGCCCAGCACTGCCGCGGGCAACACACCCGCCACAAAGAACGTAGCCACGGACAAAGTCGTGATGGAAGCCAGCACCATCATCACCAGGCTGGGCGGAATGGTCTCGCCCATGATGCCTGCGGCCGACAGCACGGCAGCGCTTTCGGCCGGATCGTAGCCCTGCTC
>CAIQEX010000219.1 GCA_903870955.1 uncultured beta proteobacterium | reverse complement strand
CGTCGAGTTCGCGCAGCACCGAAAACAATTCGTGTGCTGCGACGGCTGCGTCGCCCGGCATGCGGCGCATCTCGATTTGGCGTGATGGCGTCTTGAGGGCAACGCGCGAATAGATCGCAATGGTCTTGTCCGGCGCGGCACTCTTGTCAACGTCGGTACCCAGCAAATCCAGGGCTTTTTGCAAGGCCTTGGCGTCCATCAGACGGACCGTGGCGTTGGGCGCGTAGTGCGACTCCAAAGTGCCGGAAGCGCGTGGGGCCTGCTGACCCTGGCGCTCGAGTTCTTCGGGCGAAATCAACGCGCGCCCACAAGCGGCTGCAACCTGCTCGCTGGTAATGGCACCCGGGCGCAGCAGCACGGGCGCGCCACGCGTGCAGTCGATGATGGTGGATTCGATCCCCACCTCACAGGGGCCACCGTCCAGTATCAGCAGATCGGGCGCGTCGGCAAACTCACTGGCCACATGTTCAGCGGTAGTCGGGCTGACGCGACCAAAGCGGTTGGCGCTCGGTGCGGCCACGCCCCACACCACGGGCTCATCGTTGGTGGGCTGACGCAAGGCCGCCAGTACCGCTTGGGCTACCGGGTGGGCCGGACAACGCAGGCCAATCGAATTTTGTCCACCCGCAGCAATGGCGCCAACACCGTCACGGCGCGGCAATATCAACGTCAGGGGTCCCGGCCAAAAAGCCGACATCAGTTGTTGGGCAAAAGAAGGCACACGCCCGGCGTAATGGGCAACACCGGACATTCCGCCATCAAACGCCGCCACATGGACGATCAGGGGGTGGTCGCTGGGGCGTCCCTTGGCCTCAAAAATGGCCGCCACCGCAGTGGCGTTGTCGGCATCGGCCCCCAGGCCGTACACGGTTTCAGTGGGCAGACCGATAAGGCGTCCGGCGCGCAAGGCCTGTGTTGCGGCACCAATGGCCTCGGGTGCGAATTCGACACCGTCGGCAAATACATAGGCTGACACGATCATGGTGCGGCCCCTTCAAGAATGGTTAAAAGGCTTCGATACCCAGAATCTGCGCGGCTTGAAGTGCGGTAGCACGCACTTGTTCAATGCTGCCACCGGTGATGTTCAAGTGACCCATCTTGCGGCCCCGGGCAGCGCGCAACTTGCCGTACAGGTGCAGGTGCGTTCCGGGCAAAGCCAACACCTGCTCCCAGGGCGGCACGCCACCTTCAGGCCAGATGTCGCCCAGCAGGTTGAGCATGATGGATGGGCTGTGCTGGCGCGGCTGCACCAGAGGCAACCCGGCAAGGGTCCGTACCTGCAGCTCAAACTGCGACACATCGCAAGCGTCCATGCTGTAGTGGCCGCTGTTGTGCGGGCGCGGCGCAATCTCGTTGACCACCAGCCCCCCCAGCGCGGCAGACCGTGGTGCCGCCGAATCAAGCACAAAGAACTCGACGCACAACACGCCCACATAGTCCAAGCCCTCAGCCACGGCTTGGGCGGCGGCCACGGCTTGTTGCGCCAGCTCGGCCGACACATTGCCGACCCACACCTCGGTCACAGCCAAGATGCCGCCACGGTGCAAGTTGCGCTGGATTGGCAAGTGCACGCAGGTGCCATCACGGCCACGCGCCACGATGACCGAGCACTCGGCAGCGAGG
>CAIQEX010000218.1 GCA_903870955.1 uncultured beta proteobacterium | reverse complement strand
TGCGCTCCAACTGGTCGCGGTGTTGCGCAGCACGGGCGCGGATAAATTGCCGGTCAAAGTCGGTGTATTGGTACATAAGTCAAAAAAAGCTGCGCTTCACAGCGCGATGAGTTTCAGGCCGGCATACGCCAGCAACAATGAAAGCAAGGATCGGATCAGGCGCTCGGGCGCCTTGGTGGTGAGGTGCGAGCCCACCCAGATGCCGGGCAAAGAACCGCACAACAGTGCGATCAGCATGTTCCAGTCGACGGTGCCCAGAGTCGCGTGGCCCAAGCCCGCAACCAGCGTCAACGGCACGGCATAGGCAATGTCGGCGGCAATGATGCGCGGCAGGGGCAAAAGCGGATACAGAATCATCAGCACGGTGACACCAATGGCACCCGCACCGACCGAGGTCAGCGTCACCAGTGTGCCGATCAAGGCGCCAAAAAGCAGCGGTAACAGCCAGTGTTTGGGGGTGGCCGCCAGGCGTTCCTGGCCAACCGCCACCGATACCGGGCTGGTCTTTCCGCGCACCGCTTTGTACAAGGTGGCTGCGGCGGTAAGTAGCAGGGCACCACCCAAGGTGGTGGTCATTACGGCTTGAACTTTGGGATCAGCAGGTCCCACGGTGTGCAAAATGTAGAGCGTGATGAGTGACGCGGGGATGCTACCGGCAGACAAGTTGCGCACCACAGCCCAGTCAATACGCCCGGCGCGTGCCAACTTGATGGTGCCGCCCATTTTGGTAAACGCGGCAAACAGCAAATCGGTTCCGACCGCCAGATACGGCTTGATACCGAAAACAAAAATCAAAATGGGTGTCATCAATGAACCGCCACCGACTCCTGTGAGCCCGACGATGGTTCCAACCAAAAAACCCGCAACAACAAAAGCCAATTCATGCATCGGCGTTAATGTAAATGCCTTTTCTTAGATCAAGAACGATATTTTGGCTATACCAATATGCGTGAGGCGAATAAGCTTTTGCGTTTTGTGATGAATCGGGAAAATGGGACGCAACACACCACCAAACTTGCAGCCAGGGTGGTGCAAGACTTCACTGCACAATCTGCAACCCCATCACTTCCCACCGCGCAGTTCTTTCATTCGCTCGTCAAAGTAGCTTCCCACGGTGTAGCGCTCGGACAGCACCACATCACGCCGGGGGTGCAAGAAAAGGGGAAGCGAGATGCGTGATTTCTTGGCGGCCTCGCCGGTCGGGTTCAGCACGCGGTGCACGGTAGAAGGGTAATACTGGCCAGAAGCTTCAGCCAGCATGTCGCCTATGTTGACGATGAGCAGGCCGAAGTCGCAGGGCACGTCGTGCCAGGCATCGTCTTGACCCAGGACCTGAAGCCCCGGCTCGGTTGCAGCAGGCAGGAGGGTCAGCAGATTGATGTCTCCATGGGCTGCGGCACGCACCGCACCGGGTTCTTCTTGCCCCGTCAGCGGTGGGTAGTGCAACACGCGCAGCAGCGTGTGGTTGCTGCCCTCCAGCATGCGGGACAGGGGCATGGAGTAACCCGCCTTGACGGTGTCGGGTGAATGATCGTCCACCCACTGCAGCAGCGTCGTGGCAAGTTGTCCGGCCAGGCTGTAGTAGTGGCGCGCAGCGTCAGACACCTCGGCGGGGTAACGGCTCCAGGGGTAGAGATGGAAAAACTCTTTCACATCTTTCGTGGTGTTGTTCTTCGCTGTCTCAGAAACACTAGGCGGGAAGTAGCCGTCGTGTTTAACCGGGTCATGCAGGTAGCGGTGCTTGGCCTCGCTTTGGAAGAAGGCCAGCCACTCGTCGTAAATGCCCTGCACCAGGGCTTGGTCTAGCGGGTGGTTCTTCAGAACGCCAAAGCCGGTTTCATGCAGGCTTTTGCAGAAATCCTGCGGTGCGCTCAGGCTGGTGAAGTCAACAATGGGTAAATGCACAAAGGGCCTCTTATTCAGATAGCAGGCGGTCAGAGCGGGCGCGTTCAGCGCTTGAGCCAGTCGCTCATCAGGGTGTCCTCCAGGACCTGCCGGGCGCCTTTGGCATCCACCTGCATGCAGGCATGGGTCAAGGGCACATGGGCGTCCCAGCCGGACTGCGGGTAGTTGATGTGGCGGCGGCGCAAAATCGTCTGACCCTGTGCCAGCCCCTCAATCGCCACCCGTACACGGCCTGACTC
>CAIQEX010000217.1 GCA_903870955.1 uncultured beta proteobacterium | reverse complement strand
GTGAGCGCCTGGATCTGGTCGGTGGTCAGGCTCGATACCTGCGCTGTGGTCAACGCCACCACCTGGTCTGTGGTCACGCCCTTGATGATCTGGTCGGTCGTCAGACTGGAGACCTGCGCGGTCGTCAGTCCAGCAACCTGATCTGTCGTCAAGCCCTTCTTGATCTGGTCGGTGGTGAGCGCCTGGATGCCCAAGGTCGTCAGTGACGCCACATCCTTGGTTTCCATCGCCTTGACCTGATCGGTCGTGAGCACCTGAACCTGGTCCGTTCCCAATGCCCGAATCTGGGAAGTGGTTAAGGCGACGATCTGATCCGTCGTTAAACCCTTCTTTATCTGATCCGTCTTCAGTGCCGCAACATCATTGGTGGTCAGCACCGCAATAAAGTTGGTACTCAACGACCGCAACTGGTCCGTCGTGAATGCCCTTGCCTGGTCTGTGGTGAGCGCCAAATAGTCAGCCGTACTCAGCGTGCTCAACTGATCCGTTGATAGAACTGCGACATTCGCAGTCGGCATTCCAACAAAAACTGAAGCCATGATTTCTCCCTTGCAAGGTCACACCGGGTCGCGAAAGCGTTACCCAAACGATGTAACGTTGGGCGGATTACCAGTATCTAGCAAGTTATCGGCAGGCAAGCATCAAAACTAAAGCGACTTTTGGTGCCATTTGCCAAGTTGCAGCTGCAATCTGCAAAAGGAGTCCACCCAAGTTGACCAGCAACCGTTGGAAGCCTCAACGCAAAGGGTTAAGGATTTATGAAAAAGCCAAATTTTTATGCTGCGGAGGTCGGAAATGCCATTTTTCCGCCGCAGTGAGACCACACCGTAGTCGCCGAGTGCGCGACGTCACCAGACCCTCCACACAAACAGAAGCTAGTGCAATGTGCGGTTTTCTTTTAAAAACGAAACGCAATGGTCCAATTTAGGATCTACAAGGTAGCGAATTTGCGCATCATTCTGCAAAATCCTCAACATGATGCGCGACTTTTCCCGGCGCGACTTCGCATCCAACTCTCCCGTTCGCGCATGAAAACGCAATTGTTCGATCAGCACCGCGCAGGAACCTTCGCAACGCACCACGGCATCCCAGTCTTCGGCTTTGGCCGCATCCAACATCTTGCGACTGCTTTCTTCGATGGCTTGATAAAAGTCAAGCAAATTGTGTTGCATGCTCAGGCTCCCATCGCAGAAAGACGGCCATAGGCATTGGCCCCGTAGAGCCGCTGCACGCTGGGCACCACGCTCTTCAGCGCCCGTGTCACATCCACCAAGGATTGGACCGCCGTGTCATTCGAACCACTGCGAAGCGCAGCCCAGGCGCTCAGCAAAGGTGAAAACAGGCTGCTAATTTCGTCCAGTGCCTGCACGTCATTCTTTGAATTGGCATGCAACAAGCGCACTTGGCAATAGGCATACAAGTCATCCAGATTTTGCGCAATCTCGCCACCTGCTGCCACATCCAGATGGGCGCGCAGGCCTTCACTGACTATTTCCAGCGCCTTGTTGACGTGCTTGATCTTTTGTGCGATGTCTCGCTGGGCGATTGCCGCCTTGGCCAACTTGACGCGATCCAACACGCCTTCTATGAGCAAGATCACCAGATCAATGCCTCCAGACGTATTGGCTCGGCTCTCCAAATTGACCGAAGCGTAGGCCGATGCAGCGCGAGATTGTGATATTGACATGGACGGTGCCTCTCAGTTCCTTTAGTTATCGGCCCTCTGTCACCAGACTTTAACCAAAAAAGACCCGCTTTACACCCCCCATTGCGGCCGCTACTAGCCCAATCGACCGGAAGCCACGGCGCCTGCGCAAGATATCTATACAAGAACCAGCGCGCAGTGCAGAAACCCCGACGAAAAAGCCCAACCAGTGGCTACAAGGCGCCCGTTTTTTCTTTCGGAATCAGCAAGTGATCCCGCATATGCAGAGAAGTTTCGATGCCAGCCGCCGAGATATCGAGCGGCTGCTCCGGGCGCAACCAGATGTGGTCATAGCGGTACTCAGCACAGAATTTTTCGAAAAACGCCACATCCGATCCTGGCAGAATTTCTATAGCAATCACCGGCCGGTACTTTTCTATGAATTGACCGCCACCCCGGATCACCTCGGGCTCCAGGGTCTCCACATCGATTTTCATCAGCACTTGCTGACCCGCCAATCCGGCCTCTTCCGCTTGGCCAAAGGCATCCAGCGTGGTGACAGCCACTTCCATCTGGGCCGAATGCTGGGCCCTGAAATCCTTGTTCAGAGAGGCTGACGTTTCGATCAAACCGTGCCCATCCAACGGAAGGTACAAGGTAAACGAGCCTTCCGTCTCACCGATGCCGGTGTCGTAGGTCGTGATTTTTCCGTCTAGCGCGGACTCGGCAATGTTGCTTTTAAATATCTGGAAAATACTGGGGACCGGCTCGAACGCATACACCCGACTGGCTCCCGTCACGGCCGCCAGCAAGCTGTAGTACCCCGTATTGGCACCCACGTCGATGAACACCGGGTTCCAGCCCTTGCAGATTTTGGCAATCACAGTCGGCAACGGGGGTTCATAGCCACGCCACCCGTTGTCGTTGACTGCGGTCACCACCTGATCGCGGCCACCACAGTCATTCATATAAAAGCGGCCGTTCAGCCCATCCAGTTCAACGTCAACCTGCACCCAAAAGGTATTCATGCTTATTTTCTCCGAGATAGGGTTCCCAAAAGCGGCTCATATCGCCTTTGAAGTGTTCGCTGGAATAACGTTCTGCGGTCTTGCGGCCCTGCAACTGAATGCTGGCGTGCCACTGGGGCGCGGTTGCCGCGCGCAGTCCTTCGGCCAATGCATGGGCAAAACCAAAATGGTCTCCCTCATTGATCCAGAAGCCGTTGTGTGGCGTCGCGTAATCCGCTCCGCCCAGTCCATTGAAACCAACCACCACGCAGCCGCTCGCCATCGCCTCCAACGGGGGCAGACCCAGCCCCTCGATGTAACTGAACGCCGCAAAGATGGCCGATTCGTCCAGTGTACGGGCGCAGTCTTCGAGGCTCATGTTGTGGATCGGAACCCAGGGAATGTCGCGCAAGTCAGGGTAAAGCGACCTGAACAAACCTTTGACAAAACTGGTTTCGAACTCACGCTTGCGCGGCATGTAGGCGATTTGCAGCTTCTTCTCGCGGGTATTCTGGAACAGGCCAGAGAGCGCCGGCTGTATGGTTTGCAGCACACCCCCGTAGCCAACGCGGCGCAACAAACCGGTGGTGTAGTCGCTGCAGGTGATGACCGCTGAAATGCCCTTCTTCTCAATCTCTGATGCATCGTCCACCCCATTGAAAAGGTAATACGGGTTTTGGCAATGCATGACCTTCTTCACATTCATGGGGGCAAAGCCATCGATGTGAAACCGCCAGGGTTCGGGCACCACCAGCACATCATTGGGCGCAAAGACCATGCTCTTGCCCGCGCGCAACACCGGTGCACGCGAGGCAAAGTGACCCAGCGGCGCATCTTCTATATAGAACAGGTAGGCCCGATAGCCCATGGCTCGAAGGGCCAGCACGTGGTCCTCGTTGACCGCTTCGCCGCCGCTGTTGGCACCGCGCCGGATGCAGTAGTAAATGGCATTCATACAGTTTTCGCCTCTTCAAATAGGGCCCGCATCCAGTCGTTGACCTTGTTCTTGAGCAGGAAATTGGATTGCACCCACTGGTGTAGCTGGTCACCCATCTGGTGACGCAGACCTTCGTCCTTCATCAGCGTGCGAAGGGCAGCCAACCATTCGGTCGGATCATTGGCACAGCGCAGCACGGGCGGGTTCTGGGAACGGTAGGGGAACACATCCGAACACACCACCGGCCAAGCCATGGCCCCGTATTCCAGCAAACGCAAATTGCTCTTGCAATCATTGAAGAAGTTTTGCTCCAGCGGCGCTATGGCAATGTCGAGGTCCAGACTGGCCATCTTCTTCGGGTAGTCAGCAATCGCCACGAACTCGTGGTATTCCTTGATATGGGGTTTGATGGCCTCGGTGCACATGCCCATGAACACCCAGTCCACCTCGGCGGCC
>CAIQEX010000216.1 GCA_903870955.1 uncultured beta proteobacterium | reverse complement strand
GGATCCAGGCTGTCGGAGGGTGAACCACCCTCCATGCCGATGCGCAGCGTGCCGCCCTTTTTAGGTGCGCCTGCAGCCATTGCGGGCACGGAGCCGAAAGCGGCGGTCAGGCCGACTGCGGATGCGCCGAGAATCATTTGACGGCGATCCAGAATGATGCCGGAATCCGTTTTATTTTCGATCGTTGCCATATTTGAAGATCTCCAATCAATTCAAGTAAAGGTTTCCGATGCAAGCACCGGGGTTGATACACGCACTGGAAAATTCGGGGGTAATTAGCTTACCCTCCAGCGCCATAGTATTGCAATTAGCCATGCAATTTCCGTACACGTTATCCCTTATCAGTGCTTTTTTTTATCGTGCAGAGGGGCAATTACTTGCATTGAATAGCGATAAATTTGTCGCGCTGTGGCTCGATAAAGTCGCATCTGGTATAGGGTTCTTCATGGTCTCTGATAGCGCCTTCAAAAAGGTCATTTTTAGCGGTTTAAAGCAGCTTGCGCCGGACGTGTTGGTCCCAATTTTTACTCCAGATCAACACGTCATTTTCATAGGCTTCAAGCCTTCCCGTGACATGCCAATGGGTCTTGCTGCAAGTCAAAGCGGACCAGGTTTCGGTGCGCACTTTCCAGTCGCCGCGTTGGCGCTCTTCGGTCCAATGGCATTCCTGTCTGGCGCTCAGGGGGTCGTGCGGCAGGATGCTGTAGTTTTCACGTCCGCAGGCCCAGATTGTTAATCCATGCTCCACGATGGTGCTTCGGCCGAAGTCATCGACGATGGCCAAGCGGGTTTCTCCGGTCGCTTGATCGCGCGTGAGCTCACGCTTGTTGAAGGGTTTGCTGTGTTCCAGTAACTTCACCGGTTTCGCGGCTTCGCTGTTGGCAAACTTGGGCGGCTTCTCTGCACGCTTCGCTGCCCGCACCGGAATGTCCATGAAACTGGCGGCGTTGAACACCGTCAGTGTCACTGGCTCGGGCGAGGGCCAGATCATGGGCCAATAGCTGTTGCTGAGGGACACCCGAAGTTTCTGGCCTTTGGCTATGCGTGCCGCGACATCGTCCAACGCAATGCGCACGGTGTAGGTTTTGCCGGGCTCCAATGCCTCGGGTTTGTCATGCCCGCTGTGGTGGCACAGGTTAAAGACCGCATAGCTGATGCGCGAGACCGCGCCATCCGGCCAAATCGCGTTCAGGCGCACGGCCACGTTGGCGACCTTCTTGTCGCTGCTGAACTTCAGCGTCAGCGTGGGCGCGCCGACAATGTCCATGTCCTGCGTCAACGCGGTGCTGTCAAAGTTCAGTGAGCCCGAATCGTCATGGCGCTGATCACCGGCAAACTCCGGCCCCAGCCAGATGATGCAGTACTCCCCGCCATCGCCCCCGACGGTCTGCTCGGTGCTGTGGGACTGTTTGCCTGCCCCGCCTCGCGTGGTGGACAGGCCATCGCCATTCAGATGCCAACGTTGCACGTCGCCCTTGTCAAAGGGCCACTGGCTGTCACTGACCCAGCGCCCGGCAATGTGTTTCACCGAGCCACCGGGTTTGCCCGGTTCCATGATGTAGGTCCGGAAGGCAGGGTCTTTTTGCACCCCTGTGTTCACGTCTTTAAGCCATTGGTCCCACCAGCGCAGTGCCTCCTGCAGGAAACCGATGCGTGGCTCGGGCACGGCAAAGTGCGGGTACTTGTGGGCCCAGGGTCCGATGATGCCCCGGGCGGGCGACTTGAGGTTGCTGACCAGACGCGGAACCGCATTGGTGTAAGCATCGTTCCAGCCACCGACCGCCAGCACGGCGGCGTGGATGGCACTGTAGTCCTGGTTGACCGAGCCGTGTTTCCAGTACGCGTCGCGGTGCGGGTGTTGCAACCAGTCGATGGCCAACAGGGGCTCGGCTTCCAGTCGCTCCAGCCACATTGCGCGCCAGCGGTCACCGACCAAGGCAGGATCTGGCGGACGCGAGGAGTAGGCAAACATGGTGGCCGACCAGCCCAGGTTCTCGTTCAGCAGGCAGCCACCCTTGTAATGGATGTCGTCGGTGTAGCGGTCGTCCGTGGAGCACAGGGTGATGATGGCTTTCAGCCCTTCGGGTCGCATGGCTGCGACTTGCAGGCTGTTGAAACCGCCCCACGAAATCCCCATCATGCCCACGTTGCCGGTGCACCAGGGTTGCTCGCGCAACCAGGCGATCACCGCGCAGGCGTCGTCCAGTTCCACTTGCGTGTATTCGTCCAGCATGACGCCGTCGGATTCGCCGCTGC
>CAIQEX010000215.1 GCA_903870955.1 uncultured beta proteobacterium | reverse complement strand
TGATCCAGGTAATGGGCATGTACTTTTTCAAGCCACCCATCCAGCGAATATCCTGGTTATGGTGGCAACCCATAATGACCGAACCGGCACCAAGGAATAACAAGGCTTTGAAGAAAGCATGGGTCATCAGGTGAAAGACGGCAACCGAGTAGGCCGAAGCACCCAGAGCAACGGTCATGTAACCGAGCTGCGACAAAGTCGAGTACGCAACGACCCGTTTGATGTCGTTCTGGATGATGCCCAGAAAGCCCATAAACAAGGCCGTAATGGCACCAATGACCAGCACAAAATTCAGCGCCGTGTCACTCAGTTCGAATAGCGGCGACATGCGCGCAACCATGAAAATGCCTGCGGTCACCATCGTGGCCGCATGAATCAAAGCGGAAATCGGTGTCGGGCCTTCCATGGAGTCAGGCAACCAGACATGCAAAGGGAACTGCGCCGATTTACCCATGGCACCGATAAACAGACAGATACACACCACCGTAATCAACATCCATTCGGTACCTGGGAACATCAAGCCCGCCAGTTCTTCACGCTTGCCAAATACTTCCGCGTAGTTCAGCGTGCCAGCAAAAGCCACAATCAGACCGATGCCCAGGATGAAGCCAAAGTCACCGACACGGTTAACCAGGAAGGCCTTCATGTTGGCGAAAATCGCCGTGGGCTTGTTGTACCAAAAGCCGATCAGTAAATAAGACACCAAGCCCACCGCTTCCCAGCCGAAGAACAACTGCAGCAGGTTGTTGCTCATGACCAGCATCAGCATGGAGAAAGTGAACAAAGAGATGTAGGCAAAAAAGCGGTTGTAACCTTCATCCTCATGCATATAGCCCACCGTGTAGAGGTGAACCATCAGCGAGACAAAAGTCACCACGCACATCATCATGGCGGTGAGCCCGTCGACCAGAAAGCCGATTTCCATTTTTAACCCGCCCACCGACATCCAGGTGTACAAGGTTTCGTTAAAACGGGCACCGTCCTGCACCACGCTCAATAGCGTCATGACTGACAGTACAAAAGCTATGAAAACGCCCAGGATGGTCAACGTGTGGCTACCGATGCGGCCCATCCGGTTGCCACCGAACTTGGTACCCAGCACACCCGCCAGCACAGAGCCAGCGAGCGGAGCCATTGGAACCCAGAGAAGGGTTGAAGCAGAAAGGGTTTGACTCATTTTGATTTAACCCTTGAGCGAATTGAGTTCGTCCACGTTAATGCTGGACTTGTTACGGAACAACAGAACCAGAATCGCCAAACCAATGGCAGACTCCGCTGCGGCGACGGTCAGAATAAAGAAGACAAAGATTTGGCCGTGCATGTCGTGCAAATAATAAGAAAACGCGACAAAGTTGGTATTGATGGCGAGCAACATCAGCTCGATTGCCATCAATAAAACAATCAGGTTGCGTCGGTTGAGAAAAATCCCGACCACCGACATGGCGAACAAAATGGCGCCTAACGCGAGAAAGTGACCTAATGTGAGTGTCATGCCTTTACCTCCGGTGCAGCTTCTGCCACGGGTTCAACAGCGGGCTGCGTGGCCGCCATCTTGAGAACTGTCATACGATCCCGGGCCTTGGCGCGAACCTGAATACCGGGACTTACATGCTTGCTGTCCTTTCGGGCACGCAAGGTCAGGGCAATCGCAGCAAACATGGCAACCAGCAAAATGGCAGCGGCCACTTCCAGGGGGTAGATATATTGGGTGAATAGCATCTTCCCGAGTTCGTGCGTATTCGAGACAGCAGGCCCTGGCGTTGAGGTCACCACATCTGCTCCGCGGAATCCACCCATGGAAACCGCAGACATTTCCAATGCGATGACCACACCCACCAATGCGGCAAACGGGAAGTGCTTCCAAAAGCCATGTCGCAGGTTCTCGACATTGATATCCATCATCATGACCACGAACAGGAAGAGAACCATCACGGCACCGACATACACCAACACCAGCACAATGGATAGGAATTCAGCCTTGAGCAGCATCCAGATCATGGCGCCCTGAAAAAAGGTCAGCACCAAAAACAGAACCGCGTGTACCGGATTGCGTGCAGTGATGACCCTGAATGCTGCAATAAGCAACACCGTAGAAAATAAGTAGAAGAGACCCGTCGTGACATTCATGATTCAAAACTTTCTGGAATGGGTCTTAGCGATACTTCGCATCAGACTGCTTGTTGGCAGCGATGACGCTCTCGTAACGGTCGCCCACGGCCAGCAACATTTCTTTGGTGAAGTACAAATCTCCGCGCTTTTCGCCATGGAACTCAAGGATGTGCGTTTCGACAATCGAATCAACCGGGCAACTCTCTTCACAAAAGCCGCAGAAAATGCATTTGGTGAGGTCAATGTCATAGCGGTTGGTACGGCGCGATCCATCGGCTCGGACTTCCGACTCAATGGTGATCGCCATGGCCGGACAAACTGCTTCACATAGTTTGCAAGCAATGCAACGCTCTTCGCCGTTTTCGTAGCGACGCAGGGCATGCAGACCGCGGAACCTGGGCGACAGCGGAGTTTTTTCTTCCGGGAATTCAACCGTCACCTTGCGGCGGAAAAGATAGCGCCCCGTCAATGCCAAGCCCTTGAAAAGCTCGATCAACAGGAAGCTGTACAAAAAGTCTTTGAGCGAAAAGACCGACGGTGTACGGGCAACAAAATGGTTTGACATGATTAGATCCTTCACTTCCAGATGTTGAAGGACGTCTGCATCCAGATACCCACCACCGTCAGCCAAACCAGCGTCAGGGGGATGAATACCTTCCAACCTAGGCGCATCACCTGGTCATATCGGAAGCGGGGGAAAGTAGCGCGGACCCAGATAAAGAAGCTCACCATGAGGAAGGCTTTGGCGCCCAACCAGATCCAGCCCGGAATAAAGTCCAGTGCCGCAATAGGTGACAACCAGCCGCCCAGGAATAGCACCGATGCCAGCATCGAGATAAGCCACATGTTGGCGTACTCAGCCAGGTAGAACATGGCATAGGACATACCGGAGTACTCGACCATATGCCCAGCAACGATTTCAGCCTCGCCTTCGACGACGTCAAATGGATGGCGGTTGGTTTCCGCCAAACCGGAGATCACATAGATCACAAAAATCGGCAGCAAAGGCAACCAGTTCCAGGACAGGACACCGATGCCCATATCGACAAACTGCCCCTTACCTTGCACTAGAACGATGTCCGTCATGTTCATGCTGCCAGAAACCATCAGCACAACCACCAGACAAAAGCCCATGGCGATTTCATAACTCACCATTTGAGCCGATGCACGGATAGCTCCCAGGAAGGCGTACTTTGAATTCGACGCCCAACCAGAAATAACCACCCCATAAACTTCAACTGAAGCAATGGCCATCACGTACATCAAACCTGCATTGACATTGGCAAGTGCTACTTCGGGTCCGAACGGCACTACCGCCCATGCTGCCATCGCCGGCATGATCGTCAAAACGGGGCCAATAAAGAAGAGCCCCTTGCTGGCTGCAGCCGGAACCAGAATTTCCTTGGTCAGCAACTTCATGGCATCAGCGATGGGTTGTAGCAATCCCCAAGGGCCCACGCGATTCGGTCCAAGCCGAACCTGCATCCAGCCCAGGAACTTGCGCTCCCACAGTGTGGTGTAGGCCACAGCGCCCATCAGCGGCAGAACCACTGCGACGATTTTGATGAGCGTCCAGATAATCGGCCAAGCCAGCGCTACCCACCACGGAGCAGAAAGCAAGCCCGCACCGGCGTTGAAAAGGGTGTCAATCATGCCAGTGCCTCCTGTGCAGACGGGGTTGCATTGGCACGTCCATCTGCGGTCAATTGCAGTGAAGTGGCTCTTCGCACTGTGCCATCCAATTGATAAATCGCCGCCACAACCGGTTCGCTCGTAGCGGCGCTCAGGTCAATGGATGCAGTGCTGGCGTTGCCCAATCGCACTGCAGGCACAAAGGCTGGTACACCACCATTATCTTTGTGCATGGAAGCCAGTACCTCCTGCGCAGATTCGAAATCAAAGCCTGGCAGACCCAGCATATTGGCCAACACGCGAATCACCTTCCAGGCCGGGCGAACCTCGCCTGCGGGCCGCACCACCGCATGGAAGCTTTGTACGCGACCTTCTGCGTTGACAAATGTGCCGGCCGTTTCGGTAAAGGGCGCGACGGGCAACAGTACGTCACTGAATGCCATGTTGGCTTTGAAGGGGCTCAAAGTCACCACCATATCTGCCTTCGACAGCTCGATGGCAGCCTGCGCACCAGCGGCGCTGTCCTGTTCCGGTTCGGTGTTCAGCAACACGACAGCCTTCAGCGCACCGGACAGCATTTGTCCGGCGTTCAGGCCGTCATAACCCGGCAATGCACCTGCGAGCTGCGCGCCCACGGTGTTGGCAGCTTCGGTCAGATAGCCCACCGAGGCACCGGTTTGTGCGGCGATCCAGTTGGCCAAAGCCAGCAGGCTGGACGCTTTGGCATGGTGCGCCGCTGCGTTGCCCAGCAAAATCGCCTTGCGCTCGCCAGCCAGCAGGCTATGCGCGATAGCCCGTGCGGCATCAGTGACCGCAACTGCGGCAGGAGCCTCAACACCCTTTTCTGCCGCAACCGCTGCTGCAATATCGGCCAAAGCCTTAACCCAGTCCGCAGCTGGAACATTCAAGGTATGGCTTACTGGCAGTGCCCAGTCGGGGGTCTGGGCATTCAAAGAACTAACTTCACAACCCAGTTTGGCCGCTTGGCGAATACGCTGCGCGAATAGGGGGTGGTCTTTGCGCAGATTGGAACCCACGACCAAGACACTCTCCAGGTGCGACAACGAAGCAATTGAAGTGCCCAGATAACGTGCCTTGTCGGCTACTTCAAACTCCGCATTGCGCAGGCGGTAGTCGATATTTTCGCTACCCAAACCACGCACCAGCGCACCTGTCAAATGCAGTTCTTCCAGCGTGCTATGTGGACTCACCAGTGCGCCAATCGACTTGGCACCATGGTTGGTCTTGATTTGTTTTAGACCATTGGCCACGTACTCCAGGGCAGTCTGCCAGTCAACCGTCTTCCACTCACCGCCTTGCTTGAGCATCGGTGCCGTCAGACGCTCATCGCCATTCAGTGCTTCGTAAGAGAAGCGATCACGGTCGGCAATCCAGCATTCATTGACCTCTTCGTTCTCGAGAGGAACTACGCGCAATACCTTGTTATTCTTGACCTGAACAATCAGATTTGCTCCGGTGGAATCATGGGGACTGATCGATTTACGACGCGATAGCTCCCAGGTACGGGCGCTGTAGCGGAACGGCTTGCTTGTCAGTGCACCCACCGGGCAGATGTCAATCATGTTTCCGGACAACTCTGAGTCGATCGACTGTCCGATGAAAGTTTCAATCTCGGCGTGCTCTCCGCGATGGGACATGCCGAGCTCCATCACGCCAGCGACTTCTTGTCCAAAACGAACGCAGCGCGTGCAATGGATGCAGCGGCTCATTTCCTCCATGGAAATCAGAGGTCCCACGTCCTTGTGAAAGACCACCCGCTTTTCTTCTTCGTAGCGGGAGGAAGATCCACCATAACCCACGGCCAAGTCCTGCAACTGGCATTCGCCACCTTGATCGCAAATGGGGCAATCGAGCGGATGGTTGATGAGCAAAAACTCCATCACCGACTTTTGTGCCTTGATTGCCTTGTCACTCTTGGTTCGGACAATCATGCCCTGCGTAACCGGAGTGGCACAGGCCGGCATGGGCTTGGGCATCTTTTCCACGTCTACCAGACACATACGGCAATTCGCCGCAATGCTGAGTTTCTTGTGGTAGCAGAAATGCGGGATATAGGTTCCAGCTTTGTCGGCAGCATGCATCACCATGCTGCCTTCAGAGATTTCTACCTTCTTACCGTCGAGTTCAATTTCGATCATGTGGAGCCTTTCGCCAGGCCGCCCAAAGAAAGGCGGGCGCCCCCTTGGGGGGCAGCGAACGATGAGTGAGCGTGGAGGTTCATAGTTGCACCCGATCAGACGGTGGCCGCGACCAT
>CAIQEX010000214.1 GCA_903870955.1 uncultured beta proteobacterium | reverse complement strand
GTGTGAGCTTCACTCCACCTGTGGGGTAAAGCATGGCATTCCTTGGCTGGTTCGATGGCGAGCTGCGGCCAGATGCCTGGTTTGATGCGGAATTGCAGCCTGCCGCATGGTGGGACACGGAAATTGTCGATACGGCGACAACTGGCGGAGGAAACAACCAGGTAATCGCGTTCACCCTTGACGGTGTTGCAATCGCTGCAGCTCAGACGATACAGCATGCTCAATCAGGGGCGATCACACTTGATTCGGTGGTGGTTGCAGCTGCGCAGGTAGCGCGGCACGGACAGTCCGGGGCTTTCACCCTGGGCGATCTGACTGCAGCGGTTGGGCAGACGGCTCAGCATCCGCAGTCGGTGGCGTTCACGCTTGGCGATGTGGTTGTGGCCGCAAGCCAAACGAATACTGGTTCTGCCGGTGGTTCGTGGAGCCAGTCCATTGCATTCACGCTGGACGATGCAACAAGCGCCAGCGCGCAGACTTTGCAGCACTCGCACTCAGTGGCTGTCGTGCTGGATGGGGTTTCTGTTGCTGCAGTGCAGACTGCCAGCCATTCCCAGGCACTGGTCTTTGGCCTGGATGACATTACGGTGTCGGTCAGCCAGTCATTGGGGCCGACGACGCAAGATCAGGTGGTTGCGCTCACGCTGGGTGACATCGATGTCAACGTGCAGCAGATCGGGACTGACCCGTTCATCCAGCTGATCATCGGCGGACGCAGGCAACGTGAGCGCGAGCTGGCGCTGCAGAAGGAAATCGAGAGCGAGGCGGTCAGTGATGCCGTCTTTGAGGAAATACAGATCAAGCCGCGGCGAACATTGCGGCTGCGGCCGGCAGAAGTGCCAGACACCACAAGCCACCTTTTGAATGAAGGCGTGGCCAGGGCCAAGCAGATCAAGCAGCGCAGGGAAGAAGAAGACCTGATGCTGATGTTTTAGAACAGTTCACCCATCCCAAGCAGCTCCGGCTGCTTTTTTTACGTCTGTACTTTTAAGGAGCCATTGAATTGACCACTGAAACCGCATTGCCACAGGGCCAACCAGCCGAGGCGAGCGAGACAACAGAAACCAAAGTTGCCGCCTCTGAAAACCAAGAACAACAGCAGGACGCATCCGGTCAAACCGAAGGCTCTGAGTCTGACGACCAGGGCGAAAAGAAAGAGGCGAAGAAGGAGAAAACGCCCGAGCAGCGCGAGATTGACCGCTTGCGCCGCCGGGTGGACAACCTGACCCGCCAGAAATACGAATTGCGTGCGTCTGCTCCCCAGCAGGCGCAGCAGAGTAACCAGGCAAACGATGACGAGCCCGTGACGCTGACCCGCGCCGAGCTGCAACGATACGTCTCAGAGCAGGCCCAACGGCTTGCACCAGAGGTGACGGAGCAGCAAGCCGAAGTACAGCGCCGCCAAGGGGTTGTGGCATCGCTTGCCAAAGACTGGGGCGAAGAGAAGTTCAACACTCTGGCTGCAGAGCTGGATGAAGCCTTCGGAGGTCTAGCAGATCGCAGCGGCGTGCCTAAGCCTGCCACAGATGCGATTTTTGAAGCGGACGACCCGAAAGCCGTGATTGAGTTTCTGACAGACCCGGACAACGCGGACGAAGCTGAGCGAATCGCCCGGTTGAGCCCACTGCAGGCTGGCAAAGCAATTGCCAAGCTGGAAGTGAAGCTGGCCGAGGACAAAGCAAAGGCCAAGCCCAAAGCAAGCAATGCGCCACGCCCGATTGAAGCGGTGCGCGGCGGTGGTGTGCCCAAGGGCATGCCTGACCCATCCAACACCAAGGCCTATATCGCCTGGGCGAATGCTCAGGAACGGGCCGTACGTTAATTTTTAAGGAGCCATCATGGCAAACGCATTAGTCACCAGCACGATCGTCACGAACGAAGTGCTCCGCATCGCGCACAACAACAGCGCATTCCTTGGCAACATGAACAGCGACTACAAAGACG
>CAIQEX010000213.1 GCA_903870955.1 uncultured beta proteobacterium | reverse complement strand
TTCCCTGTGGAATATTTTTACCGCCCCAACCGGGCGTTTCTTTGTGCCTTTTTGATAGGCCTGTGTTCGACCGTCTGGAGTCAAACCCCGCCCGCCGTGGAGCCGCACAACATCGTTCAGTTATCGGCCAACGGAGTGGTCGAGGCGCAGCAGGACTGGCTTGTGCTCACGCTGTCGGTCACCCGCCAGGGAAGTGACGCGGGCAACGTGCAGGCAGCGCTGCGCGAAGCGTCGGATGCCGCGTTGGCCAGCTTGAAGAAGACCGCCCAACCCGTGGCCATGGAAGTGCATAGTGGTGCCTTCAATCTGCAACCACGCTATGGCACCGATGGGAAAATCAATGGCTGGGTCGGAAGCACAGAACTGGTGCTCGAGGGCAATGATTTCACCAGAATCAGTTTGGCGGCGGCCAAGGCGCAGACCATGGCCATAAGCAACCTCACGTTTGGTCTAAGCCGCGCGACGCGGACCCAATTGGAGGGTCAGGCACAGCTCCTCGCTATTCAAGAATTCAAGCAGAAAGCGACACAGATTGCGCGCGCCTTTGGTTTCTCTGATTACGCCTTGCGGGAAGTCGCCGTGCAAAGCGTCGATCAACAAAACGGGCCGGTTCCCCGCCTGATGGCAATGCGCGTCGGTGGCATGCCGAATGACGCCTCACCTATGCCAATGGAAGGCGGTAAGTCATTCGTGACGGTGGCGGTTTCGGGGGCTGTGCAACTCAAGTAGCATTGGGGGATGGCAGAATCCTCAGCTTTCCAAAACAGCCGTTCCCCATCTGACCAGTCGGGCCTCAAACCGTCCCGTAATCTGGGTCGTTTTGAGCTGAGGCAACAATTGGGGCAGGGCGCACAGTCCACCGTTTGGCTGGCCTACGACCCACGGATGGAACGCGAAGTGGCCATCAAGGTGTTGCGACCCAGCGCTGGCGCGGATGAGCAGGCGATCAAGCAATGGCTGCAGGAAGCGCGCAGTGTGGGCCGCGTCAAACATCCCAGCATCGTGCCGGTGTACGAGGCAGATATTCAGGATCAATACACCTACCTGGTCTTTGAATATGTGGCGGGAGAAACGCTCGCCAGCCTGATATCCCGCAAAGGTGCCTTGCCTGCGCGTGATGCCGTGGCAATTCTGATGGACGTGCTGGACGCCATCGCGGTGGCCCACTCCGAGGGGGTGATTCACCGTGACCTCAAGCCCTCCAACATCCTGTTGGATACCACCGGCCGAGCCAGAATTATGGATTTCGGTATAGCCGCTCGGGTTCGCAGCAATGACGTCGATGGCGTCGTTGCGGTGGGTGGTACGGTGGGTTATCTTTCTCCCGAGGCACTTTCCGGTCAGCCACCGGTGCCGTCCATGGACCTGTTCGCCTGTGGCTTGGTGCTGGCCGAACTGCTGATGGGAAAACCGTTGGTGCAGGAATCGGATCCCAACCGGGCCGTGTACCGTCTGGCCCATGAAAGCTTGAGCTTGCCGGCTACGTTGGGCTCAGATGTGGACGGTGCATTGCGGGCCTTGGTCAACCGTTCTTTGGCGCGCGACCCGCAGCAACGCTTTGCGGATGCACGGTCCTTTTTCAATGCCTTGAATGCGTGGCGCAATCCGGACGCCGTAAGCTCCCCTGACGGAGCCAGCAATTCGGGGGGAACCCTTGAATTCCTGATGCGGCGTATGCGCCACAAGAGCGACTTTCCGGCTCTCTCGGAGTCCGTTGTGCGCATCCAGAGCATGGCCACCTCTGAGACCGAGAGTGTCAGCAGCATGACCAACCAGATCCTCAAGGATGTGGCGCTCACCAACAAACTGCTCAGGATCGTCAACAGCGCCCATTACGCGCGTGGCGGCAGCATCAGTACCGTGTCTCGGGCTGTCACGCTGGTGGGATTTAACGGCATTCGAAACATGGCTTTGAGTTTGGTGCTCTTGGAGCACATGCAGGACAAAGGCCATGCCGCCCAGCTCAAGGACGAATTTGTGCGTTCGCTCCTGGCAGGGACCATTGGAGCCGAGTTGTGCGCGGGGGAGAAAGAGGCGGAAGAAGCCTTTATTGGCGCCATGTTTCAAAACATGGGGCGGCTTCTGACGCAGTTCTATTTTCCGGAGGAAGCGGAACAGGTACGTATGCTGTTGCAATCCGAAAGGCCCGCCATCACCGAAGCCACGGCCTCGACGCGTGTTCTGGGTCTGAGTTTTGAGGCGCTGGGCGTCGGCGTCGCCAAGTCCTGGGGGTTGCCGGACAGTATTCAGCGCTGCATGAAGCATCCCGTTGGAGGTCCCCCCTCGGTGGTCTCTGCCGACAGCGTCGAGCGTATGCGGTGGGTGGCATCAGCCTCCAACGAAATGGCCGATGTCTTGTTGAAATATGACTCTGATGAGGCCCATCCCCACGTCGTGCAAGCGGCAAGAAAATTTGCCAAAGCCATTGGAAGTTCTGAAAAACTCATATCCGGTGCCGTCGACCAGGCCAAGGTCAGATTGGTGGAAATGGCGGATGCCATGGAAATCCGGGTCAAACCCGATTCAGCAGCGCACAAGCTTTTGCGGGCCAAAGTGGAGTCTCCCGTTGCTGCCCCTGACGCGCAAATGCCGGTCACTGAAGGCAATATCGGCAGTCTGGAACTGCAGGCGACTCAGGCCATCGACATCCATGGAGAGGTTTCGGCAAGCAAATCGCCCCAAGTAGCAGAGACTCTGGCCGCCGGTATCCAAGACATTACCAACGCCATGGTGGACGACTTCAAGCTCACCGACGTGCTGCGCATGATTCTGGAAACCATGTTCCGCGCCATGCGTTTTGACCGCATCATCTTTTGCATGCGCGACCCCAAAACAGAAACCGTGACGGGACGATTTGGTCTGGGTGAAGGTGTGGAATCTCTTGTTAAAGGATTCAAGGTGCCCTTGAAAGCCGCAACCCCAGACCTGTTTGGAGTGGTCTGCCTCAAAGGGGTTGACAGCATGATCAGCGACGCCAGTGAGTCCCGCATTCTGGCCCGCCTGCCAGATTGGTACCTGAAGTCGCTGAATGCCCCAGCCTTCTTGCTGCTGCCGCTTCAGATCAAGGGCGCACCCTTCGGTTTGATTTATGCAGACAAAACCAAAAAGGGCACGCTGGAACTCGACGAAAAAGAACTGGCCTTGTTACGCACCCTGCGCAACCAGGCCGTAATGGCCTTCAAGCAGTCTAGATAGCCCCCACGCTTCTCGCTGCGCGTAGTGCGCTGCCCCCTCAGGGGGCTAACCCGGCTTGGGGCGGCCCGGCGCCGGGTTTA
>CAIQEX010000212.1 GCA_903870955.1 uncultured beta proteobacterium | reverse complement strand
GTCTGCGCGACCAGGTAGTCCAGGAAGACATGGCTGCGCTCGGGCAGGAAAGGGCGGCTTGGGAGTGCTGCAAGCACGTTAAACCGCCCGGTAATCCAGGGGCGCAGCACGCGTACCAGTTCACCACGCATCAGGTACGGGGCGACCAATTCCAGTGACGCAGCGCTGATACCCGCCCCGTCCAGCGTGGCGCGCAACAACGTCTCGCTGTGGTTGATCCAGAGTATCGGCTCGACGATCACGTCGACCGCTTCATCGTCCTTGTCCGCGTTAAACAAGCGCCATGCAGGCGTGTGTGGGTTCGTGTGCACGTTCGCGTCCACCGATTGGAGGTGCAGGATGGCGTGCTGCTTGAGGTCGTCCGGTTGCTGCGGTGCGCCGCGATTTTTGAGGTAGCTGGGCGAGCACACCAGAATGGCCGCGGTACTGGAGACCTTGTGCAGCGTCACATCGCTGGCCAAACCGTCATGGCTGGGCAGCAAGGTGAGGTCATATTCCTCGATGGGCGGTTCCTGGTAGGAGGCCACATCAATGTGCAGCACGACCTTGGGGTGCAACTTGCGGAACCCCGCAATCAAAGGTGCCAACACATGGGTGGCCAGTACCGGTGTGGCCAGCACCCGCAACACGCCCGTCAGCTCGCGGGGCTGTGCGCTGACGGCCTGATCGGCCTCGTCGATGTCCTGCAGGATGACGCGCACCCGGCTCAGGTAGTTTTCGCCCGCCGCGCTGAGCGACAGGCGACGCGTGGTGCGGTGCAAAAGCCGCGTGCCGAGGTAGGTTTCCAAGTCGGCCACCAGCCGGGTCACGACGGCCGGAGACATGTCCAGGGCGCGTGCTGCAGTCGCAAAGCCCCCTTCGTCGATGACCTTTTGAAAAACCCGCATTGACAATAGTCGGTCCATAGCGCTCTCCGTGACTTTGATTATTGCTGCTTAAGCCATTCGCACGATCAGCAAGGGAACATTTGTGCTTTGATCCGCGCGCCCAATTGCCAGCCCAATTGCGCGCGTTAGCATCAGGGTTTTGCATGTCACACACATCACCCCCCGCATCTGACTCCCTTTGGGCCAAGCTGCGCCCATTTTTTCTGGGTGACGGGCGGCAGGCAACGCGTCCCATCGTCTGGATCATTGGGTTTTTTGCGTTCCTGAACGTGTACTCGATGCAAGCCGTGCTGCCCATGGTGATGCATGATTTTCACGCGTCGCCTTTGCAAGCCGGGTCGACGGTCGGGGCCACGGTGCTGGCGATTGCACTGGTCTCACCCTTTATGGGCATGCTGTCTGACGCGCTGGGGCGCAAGCGCATTCTGTGCAGCGCGCTGTTTGCGCTGACGCTTCCCACCGCGTTGATCGCGATGGCCCAAAGCCTGCACACCATCGTGCTGCTGCGGTTTTTGCAGGGCTTGGCGGTGCCGGGCATCGTCGTGGTGCTGATCGCTTATCTGTCGGAAGAGTGTCAGACCGGGCAAGTGGCGCGCATGACCAGCACCTATGTCGGCGGCACCGTGATGGGTGGGTTTTGCGGGCGCTTTATCACCGGCCACACCAGCGATTGGATCGGTTGGCGCAGCGCCTACGTGGCATTGGCCGTGCTGAATTTTCTGGGTGCTTTGCTGGTGCTGTGGCAGTTGCCTGCCTCGCGCCATTTTGTGGCCAACCGCAATGTGCGTGGAGCGCTACGTGTGTTGGGGCAGCATCTGAGCAACCAGCGATTCCTGGCTATTTGTGCCCTGGGTTTTTGCGTCTTGTTCTCGCTGGTCGGCAGCTTCACCTACGTCAACCTGTATCTGGCACAGCCACCGTTCAGCCTGACCGCCGCGGGTCTGGCCAATGTCTTTGGCGTGTACCTCCTGGGCGTGGTGGTCACGCCGATGGCCGGGCGCTTCATCGTGCGCTATGGCTTTTTGCGCGCGGTGCTGATTTCACTGGCTCTGTCTGCGACAGGCTTGTTGCTCACCTTGCTGCCCTTTCTGCTGGCGGTGATTGCCGGGCTGGCGGTGTGCTCCAGCGCGGTGTTTATTTGCCAGTCGGCCACCATCAGCCACATTGCCGACAATGTGACCGAGGGCCGCTCGCTGGCCACCGGCATCTACTACTTCAGCTATTACGCCGGGGGTGCGGCGGGCAGTTGGGTCGCCGGTCTGGCCTTTGAGGGCTGGTCGTGGCCGGGCTCGGTGCTTTCCATCATTCTGTTT
>CAIQEX010000211.1 GCA_903870955.1 uncultured beta proteobacterium | reverse complement strand
GGTGACTTCCAGACTGTGGAAATCCGCCAATACAAATGCCGCCTTCTCCCTGACCAATCTGCTGGCAAAAGGCTCGTCGCCCATGATGGCATCAACCGTACCGCTCAGCAATGCCGCTTGTTGGCTGTCATATGCCTGGCCAACCGCTACATAGTTCACCTTGTCAGAGCTCACACCACCCTGGGTTAAGACAAACTCGGTAAAGAGTTGTGAAGTGGATCTGCCGCCCGGAACATGACCTTTTACTCCAACAACTTTTCCTTTCAGATCTCGAACGGTTTTCACACTGCGTTCCAGCTCCTTGCGGACGACCAGCGTATAGGCGGGAACTCTGGTGGTTGGGGCAATACATACCACTGGTTTTCCATTGGTTTTTTGAAGCCCAAGAGCCGCCAACCCCCCAGCTGAAAAGTCGGCATTTCGGTTTAGCATTTCCTGAAAAGCCTGCGGGCCGCCGCCAACATACAGGATGTCCAGTTCAATGCCCTCAGCCCCGTCAGCGCCGATTTTGTGGGCCAACGTGATTGGCAAAAATAACAGGTTCCCTGGGCCAGGGACTGCTATTGCGACGCGCGGTAGTTTTCCAGAGGCCGCCGCGCAGATAGATGTACCACCCAGCGCAATCAGGCCTGCATTCACGAACATTCGCCTTCTTTGCGTGTCCATATATTTTCCCTTTGTGCTAATGGGTTGTTGACTGCAGAATTCTGCAAAGGGTGCGAACAGAATACTAGTTAAAAGGTTCTCCATTGCGCATCTATTGTTCCAGCATTGGATTTAGCCACAGTGGGCAATGGCTCGGGTACAAAAACAGACAGCGATGGCACTTCCTTTACGCCTGACTTGATTGGTTCAGGTTGATGTTCCGATTTTGGACGCGTTAGGGCACGTTATTAGTTTAGTTGCTCCCCATCGGAGTACTGAAAGCGTACACAGAATCTGTCTACCAGCAAAGCAAATCATGAATACCCACAGAACCAGGAATG
This sequence comes from uncultured beta proteobacterium, assembly GCA_903870955.1. Lineage (GTDB taxonomy): Bacteria > Pseudomonadota > Gammaproteobacteria > Burkholderiales > Burkholderiaceae_C > Allorhodoferax. The sequence continues at coordinate 3,883 of CAIQEX010000211.1, read as the reverse complement.
GTTGCGCAAATCGCGTCTGAAGAGTAACGTGCCGACGGAATAAGCTGACATAAGACTTAGACAAATAAATACCGTAACCAGGCATTTTTCCCAATTGATAAATAAGCTTTAGGTATCGTGACATCCTTTTTTAAGTTCATCACCGATCGCGTAAAAAATCCACGCATGGTCGTGCCGATTGCGGTTTGCCTGGGGTTTGGATTTTTTGCCTTTGATGCTTTTATTGATGCGTCCTTCTTTGATGAAGATCGCCGAGGGTTTCTAACAAACCTCGTGGATCCGGAGCCAATGGACATATGGATGCGAATGGTTGTTTTTGTTCTTATTGTCAGTTTTTCACTTTATGCCCGGTTCCTCATGCGAGGCTTGGTTGCCTTAACCGATGAATTAACGGAGCAACGCGATTCCTTGGCTCAACGTGTCGCTGAGGCAACTGAAGAACTCCAAATGCGCAACAACTCTCTTGAGGACGAGATCCTGTTGCGTAACAACCTTGAGGCTGATCTGCGGGAACTTGCAATTACCGACCCTCTAACCAGACTCTTCAACCGGCGAAAGTTTCTTGAAGATATGGCAGCGGCCAACCTGGTGGACCGACGTTATAAAACGGGCATCGCAATTATTTTGTGCGACATAGACCGATTCAAGGTGATCAATGACACCAACGGCCATGATGTTGGTGACGCCGTATTGATACGGTTTGCCGAGATACTGAAAAAAAACACGCGGGAAACCGATATCGTGGCCCGTTGGGGCGGTGAGGAGTTTGCAATTTTGGTCGCCTCGAACGAAGCGCCCAAGGTTGTGGCCATCGCGGAAAAGTTGCGCCAGTCGATCCAAGAGGCAACGTTTCCCCGGTCCCTCAGCGTAACCGCAAGTTTTGGGGTGGCTATCCTTGGTGGCGATGGAGATATCGATACGCTGATGGGTGATGCCGATAAGGCCTTGTATCGGGTAAAGGCAGAAGGGCGCAATGCAGTGCGCTTCTTTGGCGAACCTGCCTCACAAGCACCTTAGGAAAGCCAATCTGGTGCGGCCATCGGCTGCAATTTTCCTGAGTCGCATGCGCTAAACCATACAAAATCCGCCCCAAGCGCGTCCCAAGTGCGCTCTTGCGGCCATTCTGGGACGTTCGGCAGCCTACCCGGTCGTACATCTCTCAACTTGCGATCAGGCAAAATCCACCCCGAATAACCGAGCCCAACACCATGCAATTTGCCGACCGTCTCAACAATGTAGAAACCTCCGCGATCCGAGAGCTATTCAAGCTGCTAGGCAAGCCGGGGATTATCAGTTTTGCCGGTGGATTCCCGGACAGCGCGATGTTTGATGTCGAAGGCATCCGCGAGGCGACCAACAAGGCGCTGGACGAAGAACCCGGCGGCGCGCTGCAATATGGAGCCACCGAGGGCTATCAACCCCTGCGCGAACAACTGTCCACCTTCATGAAATCCAAGGGTGCGTTGGATGTGGCGCCTGAACAACTCATCGTCACCACGGGCAGCCAACAGGCGCTGGATTTGCTGGGCAAAACCATGATCAGCCCGGGCGACCGGGTGATCGTCGAAGGTCCGACCTTTTTGGCCACCATCCAGTGCTTCCGCTTGTATGGTGCGCACTTGATCAGCGCGCCTGTGGATGCCCATGGCGTGGATACCGACCGGCTTGAACAGTTGATCGCCGAACACAAGCCAAAGATGGTTTATCTGATCCCGACGTTCGGCAACCCCAGCGGTGCCTTGCTGAGCCTGGAGCGCCGCAAGCGGGTGCTGGAACTGGCTGTGAAATACCAGACGCTCGTGGTGGAAGACGATCCCTATGGGGATCTGTATTTTGGCGAGGCGCCTCCGCCCAGCATGTTGGCGCTCAGCTCCCAAGTGCCCGGCAGCCGCGAATTGCTGGCGCATTGCGGTAGCTTGAGCAAGGTGCTCAGCCCTGGTCTGCGCGTGGGCTGGATGATCGCTCCCCCCGAGCTGCTGGCCAAGGCCACCATGTGCAAGCAGTTCAGCGATGCACACACCAGCACTTTTGCCCAAGCTACGGCCGCGCAATACCTCAAGGCCGGGCGCATGCCAGCGACCCTTGCCAACGTGCGCCGGGTGTACGCCGAGCGCGCGCTGGCCATGGGCAATGCATTGCGCCGTGATTTGGGCGATGCGATTGACTTCGTGCAGCCCCAAGGCGGTCTGTTTGTCTGGGCGCGCCTCACGGGTGCCAACGGCAAGATCGGCAATGGGGCTGAATTTGCCAAACGCGCCATCGACAAGGGCGTGGCCTTTGTACCGGGAGTGCCGTTTTATGCCGCCGACCCGGACCCGTCCACACTGCGTTTGAGCTTTGCCACGGCCGATGTCGCGCGCATCGAAGAAGGTGTTGGCCGCCTGGCACAGGCATTGTGAAATCGCCCAGGGTATGAAGAAGATTCTCTGGGGCTTTTTGCTGCTTCTCCTGCTGGCCATTGCAGGTGGTGCGTGGTGGGTTTACCAGACCAAAGACGCGCTGATTGCAGACGCCATTCGAAGCTACGGCCCGCAGATTACGGGTGTGTCCGTCAAGTTGGGTGGCGTCAAGCTGGAACCCACGGAGGGCACGTTTGTCATTAGCCAACTGGAGCTGGGCAACCCGAAAGGTTTCAAGACGCCGCATGCGTTGACCGTGCAGCAACTGCAAATCAAGCTTGATGTGGGCACCCTTGCCAAGGACGTCATACACATCCAGAAGGTCACGATTGCGCAGCCGCAAGTCAGTTACGAACACACGGCTGGTGGCAGCAATCTGGATGTGATTCAACGCAATGTTGAGGCCTATATTGCGGCCCACAGCGCGGGCGGGCAGGGCGCCGGAAATGACGCTGGCACGACGCAGAAAAAGGTCATCATCGATCAGTTCACCATGCTGGGCGCAAAGGCCGATGTCAGTGCAGAAGTGCTGCAAGGCCAGGGCGTGGCGGTATCCCTGCCGGATGTGCAAATCAACGACATCGGAAAGAAGTCTGGCGGCGTGTCGCCTGCCGTGGCTACCTCGCAGATTGTGGCGGGCATACGCCAGGCGGTGATGCATGCGGTAACCCCATTGAACCTCGACGGCGTCGTGGGCAGCATCAAAAAAGGAGCCTCCTCGGTAGTGGACGCCGTGAAGGGTTTCTTTAAATAGGGTCCAATTCAAACCATGAAAAAGCCAATCAAGATCGATTTTGTATCCGACGTGTCCTGCCCTTGGTGCGCGATCGGCCTGCAGTCTTTGCAGACTGCGTTGCAGCGCCTGGATGGTGAACTGGACCCCAGCCTGACATTTCAGCCTTTTGAGCTGAATCCGCAGATGGTGACCGAAGGCGAGGACATTACCGAGCATCTGAACAAGAAGTACGGCTCCACGCCTGAGCAGGCCGCCGCCGCCCGCGAGAACATCCGTGCCCGTGGTGAGGCGCTGGGCTTCACTTTCAATATGGACAAGCGCGGCCGCATTTACAACACCTTCAACGCGCATCGGTTGCTGCACTGGGCTGAGACAGAAGGTGAAGGCAAGCAGGTCGCCTTGAAGAAGGCGCTGCTAACCGCTTATTTCACCGAGGGTGAGAACCCCAGCGATTCCGCCTTGCTGGTGCGCGTGGCTGCTTCCGTGGGACTGGATGCCGCGCGCGCGCAAGCCATTCTGGACAGCGACGAATTTACCGCCGAGGTGAGGGCGCAGGAACGTTTTTACCAACAAGCCGGAATCAACTCGGTACCCGCCATCATTCTGAATGACCAGCACCTGATCTCCGGCGGCCAGCCCCCAGAGGTGTTCGAACAGGCGCTGCGCCAAATCGCCGGAATTTAAGCCCCCACGCTTGCCACTGCGTGTGCTGCGCTGCCCCCCAAGGGGGCTAACCTGGCTCGGGGCG